>NZ_JAHBDR010000048.1:0-88331 GCF_019956575.1 Pseudomonas sp. A-R-19 | reverse complement strand
CGAATGCGGTGTATCAGTGACATCCATGCCGCCTGATACACCGCTTTCGCGAGCAAGCCCGCTCCCACAGTTTTTATTGCGTTATAGCTGGATCAGCTCTCGGCCAGTGCCATCCGCTCACGAACCACTGGCCCCCGCTCGGCGTGCTCCAATTGCATGCAGCGCTCGAGAAACAGGTACATGTAGTCGTAGCTCTTGCACACAGCCTGTCGCAACTCCACCTGCAGGGATTTGCTCGGGTTGGTGCCCGCCAATGTGCAGATGATTTCCAGGGCTTCCCAGGGATGGGCATCGTCGTACTGGGCATGCATCTTCAGCCACTTCATCGCCCGCTTGCGATCTTCCTCGGGGAACGAGGCGGCGTAGGTGCCATGGGCACAAACGACAGCCGACCACTCCCCGGTCGCCCCTTCGATGGCGTAGTTGGTGGCGGCAATCGCAACGATCAGCGAGTCGGAGGAACTGGTGTGCCAGCACCAGTGGCTCAAGGCGTGAAGCTCCGGTGCAACCTGCTGTGCCTGCAGGTCCTCCAGGCTGACACCATGCGCGCGACTCCAGTGCACCCAGTAATCGGCGTGGTTCAATTCGACACGGATATTACGCATCAGCCAGCGACGGGCCATGTCTTCGCCGGGGTGACGGGCAAAACGGGTCTTGGTCAGGTTTTGTGCCATATACAACGCGAACTGCTCGACCACTGGCCAGCCACCGATCAGGTACTGGCGCATGGTCTTCGCACTGAGTTTGTTGTCTCGCATACGTTGGTACAGTTCGTGTTCGACAACCCGGCGCTTGCTCTCGCTGCAATCCTGGATCAGGCGCTGGGCCCAGGCAGGATAACTTGCGGCTTCCATGAGCGGTCCGGTTCGGTTGAATGTATCGATCACTGTCGAGCTCCTTTTGATTGTGATTTTAAGACCGGCAGGAGTTTCAACGGAACGTACCAGGGGCCTTGAACAACAGCGGCTGGGGCCTGGCGGGACGACTCAACAGGCTATCAAAGGTAAACAGATGCGGGCGTTCAATCACATACCCTTGAGCGTAATCCACCCCGATCTCCAGCAATGCCTGCTCGATCTGGGGTGTTTCGACAAACTCGGCAATCGTGCGCTTACCCATGACATGACCGATGTGATTGATCACTTCGACCATGGCGCGGTTAATCGGGTCGTCCAGCATATCCTTTACGAAACTCCCATCGATCTTCAGGAAGTCTACAGGCAAATGTTTCAGGTACGCGAATGAGGACATTCCGGCACAAAAGTCATCCAGTGAAAAATGGCAGCCTAAGCCTTTGAGTTCATTAATGAATCGAATGGCGCTGCCAAGATTTGAAATTGCACTGGTCTCAGTAATTTCAAAACAAATCATTTCAGGCGGAATCGAATACGTCACAAACTGTTCGCGCAGGAAGTCCAGGAACGCTTCATCCCCGATCGTCGTGCCTGACAGATTGATCGCACACATGGCCAGCGGCCCGCGGTGCTGCTCGGCCCGGCATTGGGCAATGACCTTGAACACGTTCTGCACAACCCAACGATCAAGCGAGCTCATCAGGCCATAACGCTCGGCAGCCGGAATGAAACTGTCGGGCAAGATCATCCGCCCGGCTTCATCATGCAATCGCAGTAAAATCTCAATGTGCCCACCGTCCTGATCGACATGGCCCAAGGGGGCAATTTCCTGGGCGTACAGGCAGAAGCGATCTTCCTCCAGGGCCATGTGCAAACGCTGCACCCAGGCCATTTCGCCAAAGCGCAGGGACAACTCCGAGTCGTCGGGATGATAGACCTGGACCCGGTTCCGGCCCTTTTCCTTGGCCATGTAGCACGCCATGTCGGCAGCACGCAGCGAGGCTTCGAGCGTCGTCGGATTCTGCGCGACATGGACCAGCCCGATACTGACAGTGGTCACGAACGGCCGGCCCTTCCAGACAAAATGCAGATTCTGCACAGTCTGGCGCAGGCTCTCGGCGATTTTTTCCGCAGCTTCCAGTGCGCAGTTTTCCAGCAGGATGCCGAACTCGTCGCCGCCGAGACGAGCCAGGGTATCGCCTTCGCGTAGCCCCGATTGCAACAAGGCACAGATATGCCGCAACAGTTCGTCGCCCGCCGCATGGCCGCAGGTATCGTTGACCAGTTTGAACTGGTCCAGATCGAGGAACATCAGGGCATGGCGTCCCGAATGGCGAGTCAGGTTGTGCAGCGCCTGTTCCAGGCGATATTCGAATTCGCGGCGGTTGGCAAGGCCGGTCAAGGCGTCGTGGGTCGCCTGCCAGGACAGATTGGCGATGTATTGCCGCTCCTGGGTCATGTCATGCAGCACCAGCACCGTCCCGCTGACCTTGCCGGCATTGCGGATTGGCGCGCCCACCAGCGTGACCGACACCGTGCTGCCATCCAGGCGTTGAATCAACTTGGAGTGCTCACTGCCGCCACTGAGCTGGCCGCTGAGAATATGCTCGATCAGGGTGAAACCATCGGTCTGGGCGTTTTCATCCAGCAGGTTGAACAGCGCCGCCAGCGGCAACCCCGTCGCCTGCTCGGCCTTCCAGTGGGTCAACGCTTCGGCCGCCGGATTCATGTAGGCAATCGCACCGGAAACATCCGTGGTGATCACGCCGTCCCCAATCGATTGCAGGGTGATCTGCGCCCGCTCTTTCTCAAGTTCCAACGCATCGGCGAAGGCATGGCGCTGTTTGAGCAGTTTATGGGTGCGCATCAAAGCCAGCGCAATCAATCCGAGAGCCGTGGCGATGTTAGTCAGCAGCAGCAGGCGAAGAATGACCCTCGAGCCTTCCCCCAGAGCATCGCTGAAAGCTTTCGCAGCCGGCGTCACTTCATCGTTGATCGCGAAAATCTGCTCTTTCCAGCGCTGTACATCCGCTTTCGAAGCCGGGCTGGCGGAGATGTGCTGATGCATGTCCCTGGCAACGTCATCGAGCTTGGCCAGATAGGCATCGCCCACGGTCCAGAGGTCGATGGCTTTTTCCAGGTAACTGAAGTGACGAAAATTGAGGTACAGCCAGATCAGGCTGGAAACGTCGTCCGGGTGGTTGCCACCCTTGAGAATCGCCAGGCGCGCCGCTTCGATATCTGGCGGCTGCTTATCCAGCGCCACACGCAATTCATGACCGCCCTGAGGCACGGAAATGGCGTTCTGGTACTTGTGAAAAATCCCTTCGTCGCCGCTGTCGGCATAGAGATTGAGGTAATAGATGGCGTCTTTCTGGCCCTTGGACCACAGGCTTTCGCCGGCAACATAGCCGCGAACCGCCGACAGCACGTAAAGGCTAACGCCGCCCAACAAGGCTTGAAACAACACAACGGCGATAAATGGCCAGACGATGCCCAACAACCGTGGCGTTCCGAGAGTCCGCGTTTGATTCATGAGGTCCCTTGCATTAGCACTGCTTGCTCGTCTTCCGGACGAAATCGCTTTAGCTAGACTAGGGGGCGATCCAGCTTCAGGCAAGCAAGACACGGCACAACGTGCAACACATATGTACCGCATGTGCACAGAGCGAAGCCCGGACACTGACAGCTCTCATCCATTTCCAGAGCTGCAACCTCATGCAACTTCCAACTTCAACGCTCACCCCGATGCAACGACATGCCAGCCAACAGGCCGAATACGGGGCGTTATTGACGGCCTTGGAAGCAGTGAAAACGGCGTCTTCCGATCTGAATGGTTATTACCTGCCCCCCCAGGCGGACTCTCCCCTGGGCATTGAGCACAATCATGCGCAAGCCCTGCTGCTGACGCTTTTCGAAGATGCCGCAGACACGTTGTTGTCCAAGCATCTCAAGCCCCTGAAAGGACGGCTGACCGAAGTCAACGGCATCGCCGATCAGTGTGTTTTCTCAACGAGCCGCAACGATGGCTCCGTCGCCCTTTACACGATCGATGACGTAACACATTCCGCCAGCGGGATTCGAGCCTTTCAACGGGCGCTGGTGAGTATAGGTGGACACATACGCACTGACCGCTTGCTGCCCTTGCCGCAGTGCCTGAAGTTTTACGGCCTTGCATTGCCAACCGCACAAACCCCGGGCTCTCTGAGCCGACTGATTGAAGAAGTGCAGGAAAAACGCGCCGCTCACCGATTGAACCTGGAGCAGGGGTTGCAAATCAGCGAGCTGATAGAACCGCACGATCACACTGCGATTCACAACGTCATCAGCAAAATACTCACTGATGAAGGCGGCTCCGTCATCGACGCCCTGGCCAGTGAGATCACGCCCCCCATGACACCCCATCAACTGGCCACCCAGCCCACGGCCTGCCTCGAGCGCTTGCTCGACACCGCGAAGGCACGCGACACGGCCCGGCGGCTGCTGGAAGTGCTCAATTGGTACGGCAAAGAACCCGACGAAGAAACGATTCCAGACATCGGCGCAAAACTGCTGCTGGAAGCGTTACGACTCTGGTACGACCTGGACCTGCAGCATACAGGTGCACCACACAAGATTGCCGGCTATGAGTTGCAACAACGGTTCAACCACGGCAAAAGCTACGCGCAGATTCAAAAGAACTTCCGGGAACACCTGGAGGATTCACTCCGTGCGACAACACCGACCGAAACAGCGTTACTGGCAAGGCTCAGCCAAGTCAGGTTTCCAGTTGAATTTCAGGTACGCGACATTCCCAACGACTTGCCCTATGCCACATCTATCGTCTGGGTCAATTTCGTTCACGGCGTCCATCTCGCTCATGCACTGGACCCGATGCTGCTGCAACGACTGACCTTCCAACAACTGGTCGATCTACCGTTGAAAAAAAGCGAGAACGCCCAGGACGCTCTCCTCCAATTGATCACGCTGACGAGAATTCCAGCGGCGTTGACCTGGGCGCAAGCGACCGAGGCATTGGCATCGAGCGTACAAACCAGCGACGCTCGGGAATACAAAATGAAAACCTTGCAAGCGCTGGAAGATCACATGGTGCAGTTGAATGAAACAATCGTTCAACTCGATTTCGCGCCACCACAACGATTGAAGCTGGCGGAACAGCAACTGAAGAAGGCATTGTCCGGCGGCATTGCAATCGATCCGCTGAGCATCCGGGTGATGCGCAACTTTTATCGGTCAGGCAAACGCGTAGAACGCAACATCCTGGATACCCCGAATGGGCCGCAGGCAACCTGGCCGCTGCTCGAGGTCTATGCCTCGGGTGGCTTGAGCCCCGATAGCAAGTGGTACATCAGCCAGGACGGCAAGACCGCGAGCTTTTGGGTCAGATTGACCCCGGATCGCAAGTTTGAATGGGGCTTGGCAAATCCTGACGACCCGGCTTCCCGTATCCTGTTGCTTCCACTCGACCGCACATTGCCTGATATCGACGCACTGTTCGACAAGCAATTCAAAACCTACCTCGCCAAGACAAAAAACACCTACGAATACCTGATCAAAAACCTCTTGGTCACGCTGCCATGGTCCGATCGTCAGGCGTTGGAACATGGCGAAGTCAAGGTGCTCAGCCTTCGCGATGAAACCACGCGCAAGGCCGATGAAGAAACGGCAGAACACACCCTGCCGCTCAGGGCACGCATGGGGTTTGTGCTGCAAGCCACTTACCGGAACGCCGTGCGCTTCTATGAGTGCCTGCCCCGTGCCGGCGTCATACGGCCGCGCCCCGATGTGACAACCGCCCATGTCGGTGGTGTCCGTGACCAGTTTTTTTCCCGCAACCGCTTTAAGGAGGAAGACTATGACGCCTATGTCGCCATACGCACACACCGCCTGCCATTCGACAAGGATGCCCACACAACCGGAGCCCAGCCGAAACCTGGCGCTACCTGCATGGCGATCCTTGACTCGCTCGGCGAGGCCCTGACTCCTGGCTCAACCCCGCCGGAGTATCACGACTACTCTTCCTGCCTGACATGGTCCTCCTTGCGCACCGGGCAAATTGCGTCCTTCATTGCTACACATCTGTTTTATGTGGATGAAAAGGAGGTACGCCGCGAGGCCTGGGGAGTCACACAATACGAACGCGATCTCGACAGAAAGCACTGGCTGCACAATCTCAAGGATTTCATACCATTCTGGGGCAGTCTCGAAGACCTTCAATCGGACCAGTTCGGTGATCGCGTCCTTGGCGTGGTCGGCCTGGCGCTCGACATCGTGTCATTTGTGGTGCCCTTGGGTAAGTTCGTCGCAGGGAGCATCCGCTTGGTCGCACGATCCGGCAGAGTGGGAATTCGCGCGACTTTGCCGCGAATGGCAAATCTATCCAGAAAGATGGTGACTTCGAGCGTTAAAAACTTCAACCCCCTGGACGGTTCGGTAGACCTCCTGCGGCTGACTGGCAGGGGAGTGAAAGGCGCAGGACGCGCAGTGGTCCATCTCGAGAAGCGGGCGATGTTCCAATTGAAAAAGCTCGCCGGCAAGGCCGATAGCTATGACTTTGTCAGCAGCCTGCCCCAGGCAACTGAACCGGGACGCTGGAAACCGCTGATGGATGCCGATCAACTGGGCAACGTCAAAGGCATCGAAGACGTTCCGGTGCGAAAGATCGACGGCCACCATTACTTGGTTGACCCGCTGTCTACCCGCCCCTATGGCCCCCGGCTCACGCCCCGCAATCATGAACTTTCACTCGGTCGCTCAAGCTACAGCACCGTGAAAAAAACTGACGATCTGGTTTTCATCGAACTCCCGGAGCAGGCGCACGCTCGCTACCAGTTCGACATCGATGGGCGTACGACGGTTTTCATCGACGACGTCCCCTACCGCCTGGATGGCGAAGAACTGCGCCGCGTTGAGTTGATCGATGACAGCAGTGCATTGACGTCAGTCCCCTGTCGGCCACGCCGTGCGCCAAACAACAGCAGCGAATGCCTCAGCAGTTTTGTGACAGGGACGCCCGCCCCGACACCGGAAGTCGGCTCATTTGACGAAACCAAAGGTTACGCGCCTTGGTTTGGCGACAGGGTGTCCGATGCGGTTAGCCGGCCAGGCCATGACGGTCTGTTTGTAACCCACGAGGGAAATCTTTATCAGATCATCGACAACATCCCGAAGCTTTACACAGGTGACATCACCGAACTTGGCTTTGCCAGGAAATGGCTGGTGCCCCGCCGCGAAATGCCGGCCAGCCTGATGTTCCGCAAAGGTATTTATGGCCGTATCGAGGTCAAGGGGGTATACGAGGGCGCCGAGGACCCGCACCGGATCGGAGTCATTCTGGTGCCATCCATCGATGAATCGAGTACTTATGTCTTCAGCCGAATCAACACCAACAAATATTACGTCGCGACAGTGCCGAAGGGACAAAGCCTGAGTGAACCGCTGACATTGAAACGTTTGTTCAATGCCGACATGGCTGAAGGCACCCTGGGTGCGGAACTGCTAACGGTGTACACCGGGTCATTGAGCGCCAACAACATCGCACGCATCCACAGCAAAGAAGCCCTTGAATTCGCCATGAAAACCATGGACGAGATCGCCATTCCGATCGGAACGACCCCTAACCCTGCGGGCAACATGAAATTCCTGAAGGTCGACACCAGCCCCGGAGAAGCATTGATGTTCGATCATTCAACCCGAATGATCGTCACTCGACTGCCTGAAGGAGCCACGACATGGAGCAGGAGCAAGGACGCTCCGGAGGACTTGCGTCAAAGCACCGCGAATATTTTCGATACGCTGTTCATGTCGCCGACGATTGACGCCAGCAACGCGAACAGCGCGCTAAGGATCAACCAGACCATGCAGAAGCTGCACCAGTTGATACCCAGGCGCCGCTCCTTCAATCCGAGAAACATTGCCTACGCCGACGTCATGACCAGCAGTGGGCAACGGGAAATCTACGTCAGCGTTTCCGGTGCCCAGCAAGCCACCGGTCACTTGCCGCTGTTCAAGCAGCATCTTGGTGCGGATTCAGTTCAGGTCGGTGGATCGACCTACTTCAATATCGACATGAATCAGAGCTTTCCCCACACCTCCCTCGATGTGACCGCTGAAGGCAAGCTGCTGGCCATACCGACGACCATCAAGGACATCGACACTTACAAGCCAGTGCAGTCGATAAAACCGACGTCACTGGACAGCGAAAGCAAGTTGATCCGCGTGATTCGGGAAAAATACCCCGACCCCAAGGCGATCAAATCCGTCGATATCGCCACGACGATGCCCCCCTGCGAGTCGTGCTCGATCGTGATGAAACAATTCGGCTACGACGGTGGGGAAAACGCGCTTCAGGTGCTGTGGAGTTGAACCTACAACTGCTGTAAATGCCCATACAGCTTGGCGTACAAACCACCATCGGCAATCAGTTGCTGATGGTCGCCATCCTCCGCGATCTGCCCGCCGTCGAACACCAGCACCCGGTCGGCCTGTTTCACTGCTGAAAGGCGGTGGGCAATGATCAGCGTGGTGCGATTGCTCAGAAACCGCGCCAGCGCCTGGTGCAGGTTGTATTCGGTGGCGGCATCCAGCGCGGAGGTGGCTTCGTCGAGGATCACCACCTTGGGCTCGGCCAGCACCATCCGGGCGATGGCCAGGCGTTGACGCTGGCCGCCGGACAAACGCACGCCGGAGCGCCCGACGATGCTGTCCAGGCCATGGGGCAAATCCCGGACGGTACCGTGCAATTGGGCGATTTCCAGTGCACGCCAGCAAGCCTCGTCACTGCGCTCGCGGCCCATGGTCAGGTTGGCCCGAATGGTGTCGTTGAACAGCGCCGGATGTTGCAGAACCACGGCAACATTTTCCCGCACGGTTTCCAGGCCAATCTCTTGCTGGGTCGAACCGCCAAAGCGAATGGTTCCGGCCAACGGCGTGTACAGGCCCAGCAGCAGTTGCACCAGCGTGCTCTTGCCACCGCCACTGGCGCCGACGATCGCGACCTTTTCGCCGGGGGCGATCGACAGGTTCATCTGGTTCAGGACCAGTTCATCGCCGTAACCGAAACTCAACCCTTGTACTTCCAGCCCAACCGTCTCGCGACCGATGAACGGGTCGACGCCGCCCGGGTATTCGGGCTCATCGGCTCGGGACAGCAGCTCATTGATCCGCGACAGCGCACCGCCGGCGGCGTAGTAGGCATATTGCAGGTTCAGCAGCTGTTCGACCGGACCGATCATGAACCACAGGTAGCTGAACACCGCGAGCATCTGGCCGATGGACAGGTCGGAAAACAACACCGTGAGCATGGCCGCGGCCCGGAAAATATCGATGCCGAACTGAAACAGCAAACCGCTGGCCCGGTTCGATGCATCGGTTTTCCATTGCGAATTCACCGCATAGTCGCGCACGTCACGGGCGCGATGCCCCAAGCGACCGAGGAAAAAACCCTGGCGGTTGCCGGCGCGAACTTCCTGGATGGCGTCCAGCGTTTCGGTCAGAGCCTGGGTAAAGCGCGAAGTGCTGTCGTTCTCAAGTTTCTTCAGATGCTTGACCCGCTTGCCCAACTGCACCGTGGCGTAGATCACCAGCGGGTTGAACAGCAGAATCAGCAAGGCCAGCTTCCAGTGCATCCACATCAGAATGCCCGCCGTGCCGACCAGGGTCAGCATGGCCACGAGGAAACGGCTGAGGGTTTCGCCGACGAATTTGTCCAGCGTGTCCAGGTCGGTCACAAGGTGCGTGGTGACGGTGCCGCTGCCCAGGCTTTCGTATTCACCCAGCGAGATACGCTTGAGCCGTTCGATCAGGCGAATGCGAATGCGGTAGACGATGTCCTTGGCCAACCCGGCGAACAATTTCGCCTGCACCACGTTGAACAGCAACGCCATACACCTCAAGGTCAAGGTCACCAACAGCATCAGGCCGATGTAGCCCGCGGCTTTCTGCCAGCCCTCGGGCAGCGCGTGGTTCATGATCTTCAGCGCGGCATCACTGTGCCCCAGCAACACCTCGTCCACCAGCAATGGCAGGAGCAAGGGAATCGGCACGCTGCACAAGGTCGCCAGCACGGCCACGCCGTTGGCGATCCACAGGGACTTCTTGTGATGCAGGGCCAGGCGACGGATTTCCGCCCAGCTCAGACGGTCGACATGTTTGGCGGGAGCGACGTCATCGGGCAGATCATGCACAGGCAGCACGCTCCAGCCAGCGGCCGAGCAGCGGGGACAACTCGCTCAAGGGCTGATAGCCATTGGTCAACAACGCCACTTGGCCGTTACGTTCAGCCAGCAGGGTCGGAAAACCGGCGATGCCCAGGTCCTGGACCCAGGTGAAATCGGCAGCTGTCGCGGCGTGCGTATCGGCACGGTCGAACGCGGCGGCGAATTCAATTCGCGGTAGACCTGCCTGCTCTGCCAGCTCCACCAGGACACTGGCGCGCGTGACATCGCGACCTTCAGCGTAAAAGGCGTGCTGAATCAGCCCGAGCAGTTTCCACGCACAGTCCGGCGCCAGCCCGCGCGCCGTCACCAGCGCCCGGCAGGCAGGCTCGGTGTCGTAGACAAAGCCGTCGGGCAGCGCGCCTTCAAGCTTGAAGGGCTGGCCGGTGGCCTCGGTGACCGCCTGCCAGTGTTCAAGGATGTAGCGCCGGGTACTCGGCTCCAGCGCGGCACCGTTGCCGGTGCGCAGACCGCCCACGATCAAGTGCACCTCCACACCCGCGGCTTGCGCCTGCTCGACCAGCGCGTTGGCCACTGGAGCAAACCCCCAGCACCAGGAACACATCGGGTCCATCACATAGAGCAGGCGCGCAGACATGGTTCAGGCCTCGGAGGATGCTTGCTTATAGTTGTAGCCGATCGGGTGAGGCTGGTTGCGAGCCTTGGCCAGTTCGATCTGTTTCTGCCGGTCGATGGCACTGCGACGGGTCTTCTCGCTCAGCTTATCCCAGCAATGCGGGCAACTGATGCCGGCCACGTAATGCTCGGACGCGCGGTCTTCCACGCTGACCGGTGTGCGGCAGGCATGACATTGGTCGTAGTCGCCCTCGCTCAGGTCATGACGAACTGTCACGCGGTTATCGAACACGAAGCAGTCGCCCTGCCATTTGGTTTCTTCCTGCGGCACCTCTTCGAGGTACTTCAGGATGCCGCCCTTGAGGTGGTAAACCTCACCATAACCCTCGCTGAGCATGTAGCTCGACGCTTTCTCGCAACGGATGCCGCCGGTGCAGAACATCGCGACCTTCTTGTGCACGGCCGGGTCGAAGTTAGCTTTGATGTAGTCAGGAAATTCGCGAAAACTGGTGGTTTTCGGGTCGATGGCACCTTCGAAGGTACCGATCGAGACTTCGTAGTCGTTACGGGTGTCGATCAACAACACTTCCGGGTCGCTGATCAGCGCATTCCAGTCCTGCGGATCGACGTAGGTGCCGACCTTTTTGTTCGGGTCCACGCCCTCCACGCCGAGGGTGACGATTTCTTTCTTGAGCTTGACCTTGGTGCGGTAGAACGGCTGCTCGTCGCAGAACGACTCTTTATGGTCGATGTCGTCCATGCGCGGGTCATTCTTGAGCCAGGCCATCAGCCCGTCGATGCCTTCGCGGCTACCGGACACGGTGCCGTTGATGCCTTCCTCGGCAATCAGCAGGGTGCCCTTGATGCCGTTGTCGACCATCGCTTGCAGCAGTGGCTCGCGCAGGGCGACGTAATCTTCCAGGGTGACGAACTTATACAGTGCCGCCACGACAATCTGTTGTGTCATGGGTAAATCTCCAGGTGGCTACCCTCGTAAGGGGTGAACCGGATGCGAAAAAAAACGCGCCGTAGGAACGGCGCGCTGCATAGTCTACCAAATAATTGTAGGAGCCGGCTTGCCGGCGATGGCGTCCTTGAAACCGCCATCGCTGGCAAGACAGCTCCTACAAGGGCATGCGTCAGGTCGAAAATGCTATCTCGATCAGTGCTTGCTGCCGCCAGCACAGGTCGGCGAGGCAGGGGCCGCGTCGATCTGTGCCCATTCCTCCGGCGTGTAGGTATGCAGCGCCAACGCATGGAACTCGCCCATCAGCTCGCCGAGCGTGCCGTAGACCTTCTGGTGGCGCTTGACCCGGTTCAGGCCATCGAACTGGGCACTGACCACCACGGCCTTGAAATGGGTTTGCAGCCCACGGCTGTGCATGTGGCTCTCATCCAGCACTTGCAGATGCTCCGGCTGAAGCAGGCCCAGCGTCGATTCAATGCGTTGTTGCATGGTCATACCGAACTCCGCTTAAGGCTTTTTCTTGGCTGGCGCGGCTGCGTCTTTCGGCGTCAGCTCGGCGGTCATGTCCGCCAGCAGCTTGTTGACCACCGGCACCGCGCTTTCCAGCTTGGCCTGGGTCATCTGGGCCGATTGCTGGGTCAGCTGGGGCATTTTTTCCAGGACTTTCTTGCCCAGTGGCGACTGGTAGAACGCGACCAGGTCCTTGAGCTCGGATTCGGTGAAGTTGGTGGTGTAAAGCTTGACCATGTCCGGCTTCAGCTTGTTCCAGCCAATGGCCTGGTCCAGAGCGGCGTTGGCCTTGGCCTGGTAGGTTTCCAGCACGGCTTTTTTCGACTCAGGGGCTTTGGTCTGTTCAAACCGTTGGGCAAACATCTGCTGTACTTGCATGTACACCGGGGTGCCCAGCTTGTCAGCGTGCGCCATGGTCAGGAAAGCCTCGGCACTGGCGTTATGGCTAGCGGTGTCGGCAAGAACCTGGCCGCTGGCGCAGACCAAAGCAACGGCGGTACAGATGGCACGAAGACGAGTCATCGAGTTTCCTTTTCTAGCTGGCGAGGTAAGACCCCAAGGGCGTCCATTCTGCGCCTAAAAAACTGTGTCGCTCAACCCCAAGCCTTGTCGCGCCTGATTTAGAGGGCTTCAATGGTTGAATTCGAGACAGATGGAACCCCGGCCGTCGACCACGGCCTAAACTGCGCAATCGGACCTACAGGAGTGAGCAAGATGAGCCGTATCGAAACCGACAGCCTCGGCCAGGTTGAAGTCCCGGATGAAGCCTATTGGGGAGCTCAGACGCAACGCTCGCTGATCAACTTCGCCATCGGCAACGAACGCATGCCGTTGGCGGTGTTGCATGCCCTGGCGCTGATCAAGAAAGCCGCGGCGCGGGTCAATGATCGCAACGGCGACGTGCCCGCCGATATCGCCCGCCTGATCGAGCAGGCGGCCGACGAAGTGCTCGCCGGCGACCACGACGACCAGTTTCCGCTGGTGGTCTGGCAAACCGGCAGCGGCACCCAGAGCAACATGAACGTCAACGAAGTGATCGCCGGTCGCGCCAACGAGCTGGCCGGCAACCCCCGGGGCGGCAAGTCCCCGGTGCACCCCAACGACCACGTCAATCGTTCCCAGAGCTCCAACGACTGCTTCCCCACCGCCATGCACATCGCGGCCGTCCAGGCGGTGCAACAGCAATTGCTGCCGGCGATCAGCGAACTGTCCGGCGGCCTGGCCGAGCTGGCCGCGCGCCATATGAAACTGGTCAAGACCGGCCGTACGCACATGATGGATGCGACACCGATCACCTTCGGTCAGGAAATTTCAGCCTTCATCGCGCAACTCGACTACGCCGAGCGGGCGATCCGCAGCGCACTGCCCGCGGTCTGCGAGCTGGCCCAAGGCGGAACGGCCGTCGGCACCGGGCTGAACTCTCCCCACGGCTTCGGTGAGGCCATCGCCGCAGAATTGGCCGCCCTCTCCGGCTTGCCGTTTATCACCGCGCCGAACAAATTCGCCGCTCTGGCCGGCCATGAGCCGCTGACCACGCTGTCCGGCGCGCTGAAAACCCTCGCCGTGGCGCTGATGAAAATCGCCAACGACCTGCGCCTGCTGGGCTCCGGTCCGCGCGCCGGTTTCGCTGAGGTCAAGCTACCGGCCAATGAACCAGGCAGCTCGATCATGCCGGGCAAGGTCAACCCGACCCAGTGCGAAGCGCTGTCGATGCTGGCCTGCCAGGTGTTGGGCAACGACGTCGCCATCGGCTTTGCGGCCAGTCAGGGCCACTTGCAGTTGAACGTGTTCAAACCGGTGATCATCCATAACCTGCTGCAATCGATCCGCCTGCTGGCCGATGGCTGCAGCAACTTCCAGCAGCACTGCGTGGCTGGCCTGGAGCCGGATGTGGAAAAAATGGCTGAACACCTGGAACAAGGCCTGATGCTGGTGACGGCACTCAATCCGCACATTGGCTATGACAAATCGGCGGAGATCGCCAAGAAGGCCTACAGCGAAGGCCTGACCTTGCGCGAGGCGGCGTTGCAACTCGGGTATCTGACTGACGAAGAGTTCGAGGCGTGGGTGAGGCCGGAGAATATGCTGGAGGCTGGGGCCAAAGGCTGAGTGCTGTAGCGCCTGATAGTCCGTCTTCGCGAGCACGACCGCTCCCACAGGGATCCAATGTGGGAGCGGGCTTGCTCGCGAAGTACGATAACGCGATCTAACTGGCTGCCATCCGCACCTTGCGCGCCTTCAACCCGGCAATCAACGACGGCCCCAACGCCACCAGCGCCGAACCCAGCACCACCAGCACCGCGCCGCCATAACCCAGACCATTGATCGTCTCGGCATGCACATAGTCGGGCCACAGCCATGCCGCCATGGCGACCGCCGCAAAGGTCACCAACGGCGTGATGGCCAGTGTCGCACTGACCCGGGAAGCTTCCCAATGGGCCAGGGCCTCGGCAAATGCGCCATAGGCAATCAGGGTGTTGAGGCAGCACGCCAGCAGCAACCATCCCTGCAACGGATTCAATTGCAGCGCTTCGAGCGGATGCACCCACGGCGTCAGCAGCGCGGCGCAAAACAGGTAGATCACCATCATCACCTGCAGCGAATTCCACACCGTCAGCAATTGTTTCTGCCCCAGGGCATAGAAGGTCCAGACCGTGGACGCCAGCAGCACCAGCAGCACGCCGGCGGTGTAGTCGGTCAGCGAGGTAAGCAACTCACTCAAGCGCTGGTTGAAAAACAGTGCAAAGCCGATCAGCAGCACCAGCAGGCCAATCCCCTGCCCCAGGCTGAAACGTTCCTTGAATACAAACAGACTGGCGATCAGCAGCATGATCGGGCCCATCTGCACCACCAGTTGCGCCGTGCCGGGGCTGAGCAGGTTCAGGCCCATCAGGTACAACACGTAGTTACCGACCAGGCCGAGCACTGCCATCAGCACCAGCCAGCCTCCGCGAGGCCCGAGCACTTTGCGGCTGGGCAGGCGCTTGGTCGCCGCCAGATAGATGAACAGACAGCTACCAGAGACCATCAGGCGAAACCAGGTCACCGTCACCGGGTCCATCACCAGCAGCACTTGCTTGAGCTTGATCGGCAGGATTCCCCACAACAACGCGGTCAACAAGGCCAGGAACAAGCCGTAAACCCAGCGACCCGATGAAATGTGCATGTGAACCCCAACGCCAACTGACAGGAGCCGTCATTCTAGGCCGGGAGCGGTGGTGTACACAGGCACAGTTTGAGGCTGGCCGCGAATGAAACTGTGCAGGTCGTAATCTTTGAGGGGGGCTTTGGATGAGTCGGCAAATCGTGTCGCCTGCATTCGCGAGCAAGCCCGCTCCCACATTCAACCGTATATAACTTGAGTACTCGGTCAAATGTGGGAGCGGGCTTGCTCGCGAATGCGATCTGACAAGTCACACAAAACAGTGAAAACTAACGCACCGCTTCAAACAACCCGGTTGCCCCCATCCCGCCACCCACGCACATCGTGACAATGCCGTAACGCAGATTGCGACGCTGCAACTCACGAACGAGATGCCCGACCTGGCGCGAGCCGGTCATGCCGAACGGGTGGCCGATAGATATCGAGCCGCCGTTGACGTTGTACTTGTCATTATCGATTTCAAGGCGATTACGCGCATACAAACACTGCGAGGCAAACGCTTCGTTGAGCTCCCACAAATCGATATCGGCAATTTGCAAGCCTTTGGCCTTGAGCAGTTTCGGTACCGAAAACACCGGGCCGATGCCCATCTCGTCCGGCGCGCAACCGGCCACGGTAAAACCGCGGAAGAACGCTTTCGGCTTGAGTCCCAGTTCCAGCGCTTTTTCCAGGCTCATCACCAGGGTCATGGAGGCGCCGTCAGACAGTTGCGACGAGTTGCCGGCCGTGACCGAGCCATCTTCGGCGAACACCGGCTTCAACCCGGCCAGACTTTCCAGGGTGGTGTCCGGACGGTTGCAGTCATCGCGGTCGACAATGCCATCGAGAATCTGTGCCTGACCGGTTGCCTTGTCTTCAACGCGGTACTTCACCGCCATCGGCACGATCTCATCTGCGAACAGCCCGGCGGCCTGAGCTTGCGCGGTACGCTGCTGGCTTTGCAGGGCGTACAAGTCCTGCTCTTCTCGGCTGACGCTGTAGCGTCGCGCGACGATTTCAGCCGTCTGGCCCATCGGGAAGTAGATGCCCGGCACCTGCTCCTTGAGCAACGGGTTGATCAGATTGTCGGTGTTGACGCTTTTCATGGTCAGGCTGATGGACTCGACGCCGCCGGCGACGATGATGTCGCTGCAGCCCGAAGCGATCTGATTGGCGGCGATAGCGATCGCCTGCAAGCCCGAGGAACAGAAGCGGTTGAGGGTCATGCCGGCGGTGCCGATGCCCAGGCGCGAGAGCACCGCGACATTGCGACCGATGTTGAAACCCTGGGCGCCTTCGTTGGAGCCGGCGCCAACGATGCAGTCCTCGACGCTCGCCGGATCGATACCGGTGCGCGCCAACAGCGCATCGACACAGTGTGCCGCCATGTCGTCCGGGCGGGTCATGTTGAATTTACCGCGAAAGGATTTGGCCAGACCGGTCCGCACGCTATCGACGATCACCACTTCACGCATGGCATACCTCTTTGTTGTTATCGGTTGAGAGTGGACCGAGCATAAGTCCAGCTCTTCACCGACCGCGACAATCATTCACCTCGCGTATGCGTAACCATCGTTTCAGTCCTTTTCCTTGTGCTTCTTGCTCTCATGCCGATCGGACTTTTCGAAAGCCTGTTCCAGTGCCCGGTTGATGGTGCGCAAGACTTTGACCCGCGCCCAGCGCTTGTCGTTGGCTTCCACCAGGGTCCATGGCGCGATCTCGGTGCTGGTACGGTCGACCATGTCGCCGACCGCCGCGCGATAGTCATCCCATTTTTCACGGTTGCGCCAGTCGTCATCGGTGATCTTGAAGCGTTTGAAGGGGATCTTTTCGCGCGCCTCGAAGCGCTCCAGTTGCGTCTGTTTGTCGATGGACAGCCAGAACTTGACCACGATCACCCTGGCATCGGTCAGTTGCTCCTCGAAATCGTTGATCTCGCTGTACGCGCGCAACCAGTCTGCCGGACTGCAAAAACCCTCGATGCGCTCCACCAACACCCGGCCATACCAGGAGCGGTCGAACACAGTGAACTTGCCCCGGGCCGGAAGGTGCCGCCAGAAGCGCCACAGATAGGGCTGCGCCCGCTCTTCTTCGGTGGGTGCGGCAATCGGCACGATGTTGTACTGGCGTGGGTCAAGTGCTGCCGCCACCCGGCGGATCGCCCCGCCCTTGCCGGCCGCGTCATTGCCCTCGAACACCGCCACCAGCGCGTGGCGGCGCATGCGCTTGTCGCGCATCAGCCCGGAGAACCGCGCCTGCTCGGTGATCAGCTGTTCTTCGTAATCGTCCTTGTCCAACTTCAGGTTCAAGTCCAGGCTGTCGAGCAGGTTCACTTGGTCGACACTGGGGACCACTGGCGCGGCGCTGACCTTTTCCGGATGGATCGTCGGCCGCGTCAATGCGCCCTGCAGCCCCGCCAGCAGAATCCGCCCCACGGCGAGGCTGCGATAATGGGCATCCGCCCCTGCGATCACATGCCAGGGTGCATAGTCGCGGCTGGTGCGGCGCAGCACTCGCTCGCCATACTTCACGAACCTGTCGTAGGTTTGCGATTGCTGCCAGTCCAGCGGGCTGATGCGCCAACTGTGCAGCGGGTCGTCGGCCAACGCCTTGAGGCGTGCCTTCATTTGCTTCTTGGAGAGGTGAAACCAGAACTTGAAGATCAGCGCACCTTCATCGCACAGCATCTTTTCCAGGCGCTCGGCGGCATTGATCGCCTGGTCGAGTCGCGGGTCCTTGAACTCGCCATGAACCCGTCCCTGCAGCATCTGGCTGTACCAGTTGCCGAAAAAAATCCCCATGCGCCCCTTGGCCGGGAGCATTCGCCAGTACCGCCAGGCCGGTGGCCGCGCCAGTTCTTCGTCGGTTTGCTGATCGAACGTGCGCACCTCGATCAGGCGCGGGTCCATCCACTCGTTGAGCAACTTGATCGTCTCGCCCTTGCCGGCACCTTCGATGCCATTGATCAAAATGATTACCGGAAAGCGGCGTTGCTGCTGCAATTCGAATTGAGCTTCGAGCAACGCTTCGCGCAGGGCCGGGACTTCGGCGTCGTAGGTATCTTTGTCGATGGCGTGATCGATTTCGGCGGATTCAAACATGAGCGGCTCCCTTCCAGATGTGAGCAAGACTAGCGGATGGAGTTCTTCTGCGGGGAAGAAATCCATTCATGGAGCAGACCCGAATCCTGTGGCGAGGGGGCTTGCCCCCGTTCGGCTGCGAAGCAGTCGTCAAATCGATAGACTCGGGATTCCTGGCACAAAGTAGTCGCCTGGTTTGGGGCTGCTTCGCAACCCAACGGGGGCAAGCCCCCTCGCCACAAAAGCACATCGCCCTTCGCCCGACCTCGAAGTTTCGCTGATCCAGAAACACCTTCCTTGCCACGGATCAAGCACCACACCTTCAATCGGCTAGAATGGCCGCCTTGCCGTTGCCGAGCCTGCCATGAAACCTGTATTGCCCCACGCCCAACTCGACTGGGACGACCACGGTCGCCCGTATTCGCGAGTGTTCGACGACGTGTACTTCTCCGACCAGTCAGGGCTGGATGAAACCCGCTATGTGTTCATCGAGCAGAATCGCTTGGCCGAACGCTTTGCCGCCCTGCCCGAGGGCGGGCGGCTGGTCATTGGTGAAACGGGGTTCGGCACCGGGTTGAATTTCCTGTGCGCCTGGCAGGTGTTCGAGCAACACGCGGCAGCCGGAGCGCGGTTACATTTTGTCAGCGTCGAGAAGTACCCGTTGAGCCCGGCCGACTTGCAACGGGCCCTGGCGCTGTGGCCGGAACTCAAGGTATTTGCCGATCAGTTGCTGGCGCAGTACGTGGCCATCCATCAGGGCTTTCAACGCCTGGCGCTGGATAACGGCCGCGTGACCTTGACGCTGCTGATCGGCGATGCACTGGAGCAACTGCCGCAACTCGATGCCCGGATCGACGCCTGGTTTCTCGACGGTTTCGCTCCGGCGAAAAACCCCGACATGTGGACCGCCGAACTGTTTGCCGAACTGGCTCGCCTGGCCGCTCCCGGTGCATCCATCAGCACCTTCACCAGCACTGGTTGGGTGCGGCGCCTGCTCAATGCCGCCGGCTTCAAGATGAAACGCACCCCCGGCATCGGCCACAAATGGGAGATCCTGCGCGGCGAGTTCCTCGGCTGGCCCCAGGAAACGCCTGCCCCGGCCGCCGATAAACCCTGGTTTGCCCGCCCGGCTGCGCTGACCGGCGAGCGCCGGGCGCTGGTGATCGGTGCCGGGTTGGCCGGTTGTGCCAGCGCCGCCAGCCTCGCCGCGCGGGGCTGGCAAGTGACTTTGCTGGAGCGTCACGACGACATCGCCCGGGAAGCTTCGGGTAATCCGCAGGGCGTGCTCTACCTGAAGTTATCGGCCCATGGCACGGCGCTGTCGCAAATGATCGTCAGCGGGTTCGGCTACACCCGGCGACTGCTCGAACACTTGCAACGGGGCCGCGACTGGGACGACTGCGGCGTGTTGCAACTGGCCTTCAATGCCAAGGAGGCCGAGCGTCAGGCGCAGTTGGCGGCGGCGTTTCCGGCAAACTTGCTGCACCTGCTGGATCAATCCGAGGCGCAGGCCGTGGCCGGTATCGGGTTGGCAAACGGAGGCCTGTTCTATCCCGAAGGCGGCTGGGTTCACCCCCCGGCGCTGTGCCAGTGGCAGGCCGGGCACCCGCGAGTTCAATTACTGACGCATCGCGATGCGCTGGAACTGCACAAGGTTGGGGATCAGTGGCAAGCCTGGAACGGCGAGTGCTTGCTCGCCAGCGCGCCGGTGGTGGTACTCGCCGGTGCCGCCGAAATCCGGCGTTTCCCCGAAAGTGCCGAGCTACCGCTCAAACGCATTCGCGGGCAAATCACCCGCCTGGCGCAAACTCCGCAAAGCCAGGCCCTGGGCACCGTGGTCTGCGCCGAAGGCTATGTCGCCCCCGCGCGGCTGGGCGAACACACGCTGGGAGCCAGTTTTGATTTCAACAGCGATGACCTGACGCCGACCACGGCCGAACACCTGGGCAACCTGGCCATGCTCGAAGAGATTTCCCACGATCTGGTCGAACGTCTACAGGCCGATAAACTGGCGGTTGAAAGCCTCCAGGGGCGCGCTGCATTTCGCTGCACCAGCCCTGACTACTTGCCAATCGTCGGCCCATTGGCCGATAGCCAAGCGTTCGCTCAGGCGTATGCAGCGCTGGGCAAGGATGCCCGACAGGTGCCGGACGTCGAATGTCCATGGCTTAACGGTTTGTACATCAACAGCGGCCACGGCTCGCGCGGCCTGATCACCGCGCCGCTGTGCGGAGAACTGCTGGCGGCGTGGCTGGACAACGAACCCCTGCCGTTGCCCAGAAGCGTGGCCGAAGCCTGTCACCCCAACCGGTTTGCCTTGCGACGCCTGATCCGCGGCAAATAGTCGATACCGCCGTCGAGAGCGCCCGCACAGCGCCTCTCGACCCAGGCTCGCCAGCTTATAACTCATCGATCTAAAACTCCCCTTACCGATACAGGTCACTTTCTGAGTACCCGCCGTTTTGGCGCGGTATCGATCGACCCTCCCCAACGGAAAAACCGGTAAGGAATTTATGTGCGGATTAGCTGGCGAGTTACGTTTTGATCATCAACCTGCAGACCTTGCAGCCATCGAACGAATCACCCATCACCTGGCCCCCCGCGGCCCCGACGCCTGGGGCTTTCATAGCCAGGGGCCGGTTGCCCTGGGCCATCGACGCCTGAAAATCATGGACCTGTCGGACGGCTCGGCGCAGCCGATGATCGACCCGCAATTGGGCTTGTCCCTGGCCTTCAACGGGGCGATCTACAACTTCCCGGAACTGCGCACGGAGCTTGAAAGCCTGGGCTACGCCTTCTACTCCGGCGGCGACACCGAAGTATTGCTCAAGGGCTATCACGCCTGGGGCGAGGCCTTGCTGCCGAAGCTCAACGGCATGTTTGCCTTTGCCATCTGGGAGCGCGATGCCCAACGTCTGTTCATCGCCCGCGACCGTCTCGGCGTGAAACCGCTGTACCTGTCGCGCACCGGCCAGCGCCTGCGCTTTGCTTCCGCGCTGCCGGCGTTGCTCAAGGGTGGCGACATCAACCCGATCCTCGATCCGGTGGCGCTCAATCACTACCTGAACTTCCATTCAGTGGTCCCGGCACCGCGCACCTTGCTGGCGGGCATCGAAAAGCTGCCGCCGGCCACCTGGATGCGCATCGAAGCCGATGGCCGCACCGAGCAGGAAACCTGGTGGACCCTGCCCTACGGCCCACACGACGATGAGCAGAACCTGACCCTCGAAGACTGGCGCGACCGTGTGCTCGACAGCACCCGCGAAGCAGTCGCCATTCGCCAGCGGGCGGCCGTGGATGTCGGAGTGCTGCTGTCGGGCGGGGTCGATTCAAGCCTGCTGGTGGGCTTGTTGCGCGAAGTCGGCGTGGACAATCTGTCGACTTTCTCCATCGGTTTCCAGGATGCCGGTGGCGAGCGCGGTGACGAATTCCAGTACTCCGACCTGATCGCCCAACACTACGGAACGCGGCATCACCAACTGCGCATCGATGAAAAAGAGATCATCGAACAACTGCCCGCCGCATTCCGCGCCATGAGCGAGCCGATGGTCAGCCACGACTGCATTGCCTTCTACCTGTTGTCACGGGAAGTGGCCAAACATTGCAAGGTGGTGCAAAGCGGCCAGGGCGCCGACGAGCTGTTTGCCGGTTACCACTGGTATCCGCCAGTGGACGGCGCGAGTGACCCGTATGCCGCGTACCGCGAAGCGTTTTTCGATCGCAGCTACGACGACTACGCCGCCACGGTGCAACCGAAATGGCTGACTGCGAATGACGCCGCCGGTGACTTCGTCAAAACCCATTTCGCCAAGCCCGGTGCCAATGCGGCGGTGGACAAGGCCTTGCGCCTGGACAGTACGGTGATGCTGGTGGACGACCCGGTCAAACGCGTCGACAACATGACCATGGCCTGGGGGCTGGAAGCGCGCACGCCGTTTCTCGACTACCGCCTGGTGGAGTTGTCGGCACGGATTCCGGGGCGTTTCAAACTTCCGGACGGCGGCAAGCAAGTGTTGAAGGAGGCCGCGCGGCAAGTGATTCCCAGTGAAGTGATCGACCGCAAGAAAGGTTACTTCCCGGTACCGGGCCTCAAGCATTTGCAGGGCGATACGCTGGAGTGGGTGCGCGAACTGCTGCTCGATCCAAGTCAGGATCGCGGCCTGTTCAACCCCGCGATGCTCGATCGTCTGCTGACTGATCCTCAGGGACAATTGACGCCGTTGCGCGGCTCCAAGCTGTGGCAACTGGCGGCCCTCAACCTGTGGCTCAGCGAACAAGGAATCTGACCGATGAAACCTCACGCCACGGCTTTCAGCCAACGCCTGTTGCGCGGCCAGACGCCCTCCTACGAACGCTTGCAGGCACGCCTGGCCGAAGATGGCTGTGCGCTCGGCGCGGCGCCGATTGCCGTGCATTGCGGCTGGGGCCGCTTGCTGATCGGCCACACCTTTGCCGATGCCGCGAGCCTCGCTGCAGAGTTGCTCAACGAGCAGCCCGGCGAACGGGACATTGCCCTGTACGTCGCCGCGCCCCAGCAAGTGCTGGGGCTGGAGCCGACGCAGCTGTTCCTCGACCCGTCCGATACCCTGCGCCTGTGGTTCAGCGATTACCGCCAGGCGACCCGGGTGTTTCGCGGTTTCCGCATTCGGCGCGCGCAAAGCGACGCCGACTGGCAGGCCATCAATCATCTGTATCAGGCGCGCGGCATGCTGCCGATCGATGCCACCCTGCTCACTGCGCGCCACTTGGGTGGCCCGGTGTACTGGCTGGCCGAAGACGAAGACAGCGGTGCAGTCATCGGCAGCGTCATGGGCCTCAATCATGCAAAAGCCTTCAACGATCCGGAACATGGCAGCAGCCTGTGGTGCCTGGCGGTCGACCCGCAATGTGCGCGGCCGGGTGTCGGTGAGGTGCTGGTTCGGCATTTGATTGAACACTTCATGAGTCGCGGGCTCGCTTACCTCGACCTGTCGGTGCTGCACGACAACCGCCAGGCCAAGAGCCTTTACGCCAAGCTCGGTTTTCGCAACCTGTCGACCTTCGCCATCAAGCGCAAGAACGGCATCAATCAGCCGTTGTTTCTCGGGCCGGGCCCGGAAGCCGCGTTCAACCCCTATGCGCGGATCATTGTCGAGGAAGCTCACCGTCGCGGTATCGACGTGCAGGTCGATGACGCCGACGCCGGGATGTTCACCCTCAGCCATGGCGGGCGTCGGGTGCGTTGTCGTGAGTCCTTGAGCGACCTGACCAGCGCCATCAGCATGAGCCTGTGCCAGGACAAAAGCCTGACCCACAAAGTGCTCAAGGCGGCCGGGTTGAACCTGCCGGCACAGCAACTGGCGGGTAACGCCGATGACAATCTGGCGTTCCTTGATGAGCACCAGCGCGTGGTGGTCAAGCCACTGGACGGTGAACAGGGCCAGGGCGTGGCGGTCGACTTGCAGACCATCGAAGAGGTGCAGCAAGCCATTGAGGCCGCCCGCCAATTTGACAGCCGCGTGCTGCTGGAAAGCTTTCACCAAGGCCTCGACCTGCGAATCCTGGTGATCGGTTTTGACGTGGTAGCAGCCGCGATTCGCCGGCCGGCTGAGGTGATCGGCGACGGCCAGCACGCAATCGGCGCCTTGATCGAAGCCCAGAGCCGGCGGCGGCAAGCGGCCACGGGCGGCGAAAGCAAGATCCCGCAGGACCAGGAAACCCAGCGCACCTTGCGTGCCGCCGGTTACGACTACAGCAGCATTCTGCCGGCCGGTGAACACCTGTTCGTACGACGCACGGCGAACCTTCATACCGGCGGCGTGCTTGAAGACGTCACGGCGATCCTGCATCCGACGCTGCTGGACGCGGCTGTGCGGGCCGCAAGGGCGCTGGATATTCCCGTGGTCGGCCTCGACCTGATGGTGTCCGCCGCTGACCAGCCGGACTACGTGTTTATCGAAGCCAACGAACGGGCCGGGCTGGCCAACCACGAACCGCAGCCCACGGCGGAGCGGTTTGTCGATTTGTTGTTTCCGCACAGTCAGCCGGTGGTCTCTTAGTTCTGTGCTGTCAGGACTGGCCCCTTCGCGAGCAAGCCCGCTCCCACTGGGGAATGCGATCCAATGTGGGAGCGGCGGTGCGACGATTCGACTTGCTCGCGAAGGCGGTGTGACAGGCAACCAATCCCCTCATCGAAACCATCGATGCGCTCAACTCATCAGGAGTTTCCATGACCAGCAAAATCCCCGAGCCAGACCTCGCTTACCTGCAAAAAGTGCTGCTGGAAATGCTCGCCATTCCCAGCCCCACCGGGTTCACCGACACCATCGTGCGCTACGTCGCCGAGCGCCTCGAAGAACTCGGCATTCCCTTCGAAATGACCCGTCGCGGCACCATCCGCGCCACGCTCAAGGGCAGGAAGAACAGCCCCGACCGCGCCGTCTCCGCCCACCTGGACACCATCGGCGCGGCGGTGCGTGCGGTGAAGGACAACGGCCGCCTGACCCTTGCGCCAGTCGGTTGCTGGTCCAGCCGCTTTGCCGAAGGCAGTCGGGTCAGCCTGTTCACCGACAACGGCGTGATCCGCGGCAGCGTCTTGCCGCTGATGGCGTCCGGACACGCGTTCAATACCGCCGTGGATGAGATGCCGATCAGTTGGGATCACATCGAATTGCGCCTGGACGCCTACTGCGCCACCCGTGCCGACTGTGAGTCGCTGGGCATCTGCGTCGGCGATTTCGTCGCCTTCGACCCGCTGCCGGAGTTCACCGAAAGCGGCCACATCAGCGCTCGTCACCTTGATGACAAGGCTGGGGTAGCCGCGCTGCTGGCGGCGCTCAAGGCCATCGTCGACAGTGGCGAAGACCTGATGATCGACTGCCATCCGCTGTTCACCATCACCGAGGAAACCGGCAGCGGCGCAGCGGCAGCGTTGCCCTGGGACGTCAGTGAATTCGTCGGCATCGACATCGCACCGGTCGCGCCCGGCCAACATTCCAGCGAGCATGCGGTGAGCATCGCGATGCAGGATTCCGGCGGACCGTATGACTATCACCTGTCGCGCCACCTCCTGCGCCTGGCCAGCGACAACGAGTTGCCGGCACGCCGCGACCTGTTCCGCTACTACTTCAGCGACGCCCATTCGGCGGTGACCGCCGGCCACGACATTCGCACCGCCCTGCTCGCCTTCGGCTGCGACGCCACCCATGGCTACGAACGCACCCACATCGACAGCCTCGCCGCCCTGAGCCGTCTGCTCGGTGCGTACATCCTCAGCCCGCCGGTGTTTGCCAGCGATGCACAACCGGCCACGGGCTCTCTGGACCGCTTCAGTCATCAACTCGAACATGACACACAGATGGAAAGCGATACGCGGGTGCCTTCGGTGGACAGCCTGGTGGGGCAGCGGTCGGAGAACTGATCCGGGCTGTTCATTGCCTGGTAAACCGCCTTCGCGAGCAAGCCCGCTCCCACAGGGGAATGCGACCGACTGTGGGAGCGGGCTTGCTCGCGAAGACGCCGGACCAGACAACACATCAGCCCAAGGCTAGCCGCAACAGCCCATTCGCCGTAGCATCGCGCCATTGATTCAACCGAGGTGCCTATGCTGATTCCCCACGACCAACTTCAAGTCGACACCCTCACCCGCCTGATCGAGGACTTCGTGACCCGCGACGGTACGGACAATGGTGACGACACGCCGCTGGAAACCCGCGTCCTGCGTGTGCGCCAGGCCTTGACCAAGGGGCAGGCACTGATTGTCTTCGATCCGGAAAGCGAGCAATGCCAACTGATGCTCAAGCACGACGTGCCCAAGCACCTGTTTGACTGAATCTTCAGCGTCCCTTGGTTTTCGCCAGTTTTTTCTGGATGCGTTCGTAGATTTCGCAGCGGTGCACATTCACTTCCTGAGGCGCTTCGACGCCAAAGCGAACGTTGTTTCCGTTGATCGCAAGAACGCGCACGGTAATGTTGTCACCGATGGAAATGTTTTCGCCCACAACGCGAGTGAGTACGAGCATGAGGAGTGTCCTTCAGGGGTTACCGGCCCCTGAAGATGCCCGGCCCGCCGTACGCCTACAATGCTCCGACAGCAAACCGGAGCGAGCTGACAGCCCCTGAGCCACCGCGCTTACGGAAAGGTCCGACAAGCCGGCGGATTGTAGGAACCCTCTGTCAGGACGCGGAGAATCGCGGCCCGAACAGGATGATGCTCGCGCCGACCACACACAGCGCCACGCCGAGCCAGTCCGAACCCAGCGGACGAATCCGCTCGACCACGGCCAACCAGCCAATTGACGTAATGATGTAGATGCCACCATAAGCGGCGTAGGCGCGGCCGGCGTAGTTCGCTTCGATACGGGTCAGCAGCAGGGCAAACAGGGTCAGGCTGAGGAGCGCTGGCAGCACCCACCACATGCTTTTACCTTGGCGCAGCCACATCCAGAAAGCGAAGCAACCGGCAATTTCGAACAGCGCGGCGAGGAAAAACCACAGGTAATTGAGCATGTAAGCGTCTCGCGAGGATGGCCGATGGCGGCCACCCTAACCACAGCGTTGCCTGCGAGCAAGATCAGCTTGCGGACTGCCTGGCCTTGGCGCGCATTTTGTCGGCCATGGCGGTCATTTCGTTGTAGAGCAATTGCGGGTTCTTCTGCTTGATCGCCCAGGCCATGCGGCCCTGTTCGTGGGGCAGGATCATGAACTCGCCAGCGGCGACCTGCCGGTAGATGTAGTCGGCGATGTCGGCGGCGCTGATCGGCGAGCTCTCCAGCAACTTGCCGACCTGGGCTTTCATCGCCGGGGTCGGGCCGCGGAAGGAATCCAGCAGGTTGGTCTGGAAGAACGACGGACACACCACATGCACGCCGACTTCCTGATGCGCCAGTTCGATCAGCAGGCTTTCGGACAGCGCCACCACGCCCGCCTTGGCCACGTTGTAGTTGCTCATCGCCGGGCCTTGCATCAGCGCGGCCATGGACGCGATGTTGATGATCTTGCCTTTGCTTTTTTCCAGCAATGGCAGGAAAGCCTTGCAGCCCTTGACCACACCCATCAGGTTGATCGCGATCTGCCAGTCCCAGTCCTCCAGCGACAACTCACTGAAGAACCCGCCAGACGCCACGCCGGCGTTGTTGACGATGACATCGATACCGCCGAGCTTGACTTCGCAGGCCTGGGCGAACGCCGTCAACTGACTGTAATCGCGTACGTCGCAGCGCTGGATAAAACCATCGCCACCGGCTTCACGGACCAGCTTGAGGGTTTCCTGCAAGCCGGGCTCGCTGACATCCGACAAAGCCAGTTGCCAGCCTTCACGCGCCCAGCGCAGCGCGATTTCGCGACCCAGACCAGAGCCTGCACCAGTGATCATCATGCGATTTTGCATAGCAAACAGCCTTGTCGTTCTTGGAAGATGCACCGAGTGTAGCGAAGGAAATTGCCCGACCCACGCTCCATCAGATTGCTGAATGGCCCGAGCAAACCGCGGGAGCGCCTGAAGCAACTAAGGCAAGCACAAAAGAAATAAGAACCCGTGCGAAATACTTCAAAAAAACTTGGAATTTTCCTGCAGTCGCAAGAGTCGGAATTTTTAAGCAGCTCGAATTTACTTCATTCCCGCTGAACTTGATTGGCAAGGTCAATCCACTGCATTTTCGACAAGGAAAAAGACATGGGCACAATACTGATCATCATTCTGATCCTGTTACTGATCGGTGGTTTACCGGTCTTCCCGCACTCCAGAAGTTGGGGTTATGGCCCGTCCGGAATCATCGGCGTCGTATTGGTGGTGCTATTGATCCTGCTCTTGCTCGGCAGGATATGAACGTCTGACAAGCAGATAGAAACCAGCGAAAAAAACGATGCCAGTCAGTCAATCTGACTGGCATCGTTGTTTTGATTCATACGTTAGTGAATATTCCGCTGAGGGGATCGATATTGCCTTCATAAGGCACGCTGGTTCCGGCGGCCTTGGCTACTGTTGCCCAAATACGCTGCATGTCGACGAAATTCTTGCCGATCACCGGATTCCCCGCGTGGTGCTTACGATCGGCTTGCGACGTAACGTTGAAGTACCGTCCTGAACCGTCCCCGCTTTTTAATAATCCGCTCGCGCCTCCCATTAATAACATCGGCATATCGACCATGTGCTCAGGGGCTCCATCGGCCATTTCGCTGGTGAGAATGACGAGTGTATGTTGGAGCAGATTGTCGCTGGGCACGTGCGGGTCCTGGTACCTGGCCAGTTCATCCATAAACAGTTTGATCTGCTTGACGTACCATTTCCGTGTTCCACTCCAGGGCTCCACCCCGGCGTAACGATGTGCACACTCATGGGGATTCTTGGTGGAAGTGACATCAACGATATTGAGCGACTCCGCCGAGCGCCCGATCTGAAGGGTGGCGACCCGGGTTATCCCGCAACCCAGGGCGGTGGCCACCACTTTGTGATGATCAGCCTGGATGCGGGTACGGTGCACTGCCGATCGGTAATCCAGGGGCTCGAGCGTCACAGGCTCACATGCCCCCACGGGCGGCCGTGTTTCCTCCAGGTCCTTGATGACCTGCTCCACCGAGTCGAGATGGGTATCAAGCTTTTGCCGCTCTCCGGCAGAAAGCTTGACTCTGAGCTCCTGGATATCCACCAGGGATGCCTCCAGCAGCGCACCGGCCCCAGGCTGTAGTGCGCCCCGAGCCTGAGCGGGCGACTTGAACAACGATTCAGCCATCAACATGGGGTCACGGTAGGGGGTACGAATCGCACTTCCCTGAAACGACACAAACCAGGGCGTTCCATCGATTCCGGCGTGGGGGCCGGCAAACAGACTTCGGTGGGACGGCTCAGTGCCCGGCAACGCTTGCCCCAGCAACACGTCAATAGACGATTGACTCTTTTCGCTATCACGCAATACCCAGTTCCAGCCATTATGACCCTCGTTCCCCGGCCCCAGAATAATCCCGCGCAGGTACAACGACTGGTTGCGATAGGCGGCCAGCTCTGAACTGACTTCATTCAGCGTAAAGGCAGTGGTATCCATCCCCTGTGCAGTGGGATGCCACAATCCGCGCCCATCACCAAAACCATCGCCATTGTAGGAGTCCACCGCCAGTCCATCGGGGATCACCGCAAACACGACCTTCAACCTGGCTTGCTCGGATTGCCCCGCCAGTGCCATTCGCGCTAATCCGAATTGGGTCAACGGACCAAAAATACTCGTCGCAGCCAGACCCGCAAGAAAGCGTCGACGACTTTTCAAAATGCCCATGATCAGTTCCTCTCGGTCTTGTAGATGAACGCCTTGGAGGTACCCAGAGTTCGCAACATTTCTGCCAGGGACCCTGAGGTTTTCAAACCATCGGCAAGCGCTTTCACGGTCCCCGAGGTCGAGGCATCGGATTTGGTACCGAATACAAACCGGAAGTAACTGTCGGCCATGCAGAACTGAGATGCCGGATGACGTGGAATTATTCGGGCAATATCCCGAACGTCGTTGATATGTTCGGTTCCGGTCGAAGTGATAAACGGACCGGAGGCGTCGATCGGCATGATTTGTGGATACAGGTCGTAGTTGTAGGCGTTTTCCAAGGTGCGATAACGGCCGGCCGCATCGTAGTTCTGTGACGCTGCCCCGGTGTCATTCATGAATTGATGGCATTGCCAGCAACGCCCGTTTGAAGCATGTTCGCCGTTTACCAGATCCCAGTATTCTCGGGTGGTAATTGCCCGGGTTGGAAGCTTAGGGCCTTCAGGTTGGGCCTCCACCGGGGCACCGAATTCACGGCAGAACATCTGCTCACGCACCATGATTCCACGCTTGACCAATGAAGTGCTCACCAAGTCTGACGTGGCAGCTTGAGTCAGCCCCAGATGCAACAACCCTCCCCGTTTTTCGTCCACCACGACCTTTTGCATCGTGCTGCCCGTGACACCGCCGATTCCATAATGCGCGGCCAGGTCCTGATTCAAATAGGTGTAACCAGGGTTGAACAACTCACTCAGGGTTCCCGAGTTCAGCAACATGTTTTTGCTCAGCAAATACTGCTCCTGGGCCATGAGTTCGATCATGTGTTTGCTCAGCCCCGGTTTTTCCTGCACGCCCCGAGCGGTCTTGACGTAGTAGCTGACGAATCGATTGAACTGCTCGATGCCGCGATCCGTTTGCATCATTCGCTCAACCTCTGCAGAGATCTGTTGTGAGGTCCGCAGTTCATTACGCTGCGCCTTGGCCAGCAGCTCAACATCCGGCGTCGTGCCCTCGAACGCGTAAGAGAGCGCAGTCGCTACCTCGAACGGCGTCAACTCGTACACGTTGTTTGCCAAGGCTGTCGCCGCCCCCAGTTCAGAACGATAGAGAAAGATCGGCGACATCATCAGAGCCGTGACTACAGCCGGTGCCCCTTGCTCGTCGAGGATTTTCTGGTAACGCAACCGCTCGGCGTCAGTCAAAGGCCGTCGGAACAACTGATAACCCAGTGAGGTGACCAGATCGATGCCTGTCCGGGAGGTTGCCAGCGTTCTCAACCGCGATGGCGAAACCTTTTCTGCCACCGACAATGCCATGTCGTAAAACAGTTTGACGTCCTCTGCCTGCAGAACGCCCATGTTCGCTTCCCCTGGGTACTTGAAGTCTTTTTCGGACTTGTCGGCCGGCAGCTTCTCGGGATTGACTTCGACACCCAGAATGTCCCAGACGGTGACGGCATACTCACTTGGCGTCAGCAATCGCAACTGCCGCGCGCCATAGGATTCGCCCTGATCCAGGTAAGGTTTCCAGACGACGTCGAACAAGTGATTACTGATTTCCGTCGCACAGGTTGTGTCGCAATGCCCTGAAACCGGCATGGTCTTGATTTGTCTGACCAGCGCGTCCCGACCCGCCACGCTCCAGAGCAAGGCCTTGCTCGCACTGTTGAAGTACTCGACCGCATGGCACTTGGTACAGGCCCCCGCCAAGACCGCTTCGCCCAGGCGCTCGACATGTTGGTAAGTTATGACGGGTAGTTGCCGGTCCTGACTGGACTCATCAATCACCACAGTCTCCAGTTCCGGCTCCGGCTTTTCCTTCGAGTAAAACGGGTAGATAACCTTGTATTTGCCGTAGTCGAGGATCAGCGTCGTAGTCCCGCCCCACGGAATGTTCATGACCTGTGGCTGAGTATTGCTCTGGGCCTCGTTGACCAGGGTGATGTGCCATTGGCCATCGGTGACAGAAGCAGGTTTAGCCGGTGCCTGGATCGTAATCTTGACCTCAACCTTGATCGGCCGCTCGCGGTAACGCTGGATAATCGTATGAGTCTTGTTGGTTTCCGATAGCGTGAAGGATGTGTTGCGCACCTCGGGAATCCAGTTTTTCACATCATTCAACCGCAACTGATACTCACCATACGGCAACCCCTTGAGAACCATCGCGGACTCATTGTTTGACGGATTCCATGACATTTGCACCAGCCGGCTATTGCCATCGGGGGCAATCAGAAAACCGCTGATCATTTCGTCTTCCAGGCCGGGGGGTGCCAGCATTGGACGTAACGTCAATTCGGTCTGCGGCAACCCGGTTGCGTCATAGCGCACGCGATAGATGACCCCGGCGACATCGTCGCTGATCAACAGGCTGCCATCCGCCAGCTCAAGAAACTCGACGGGGCGCCCAATGCACGAGTTGTCCAGGCAATAGACATCAAACCGTTTCGGGTCCTGCACAAATCCATTGATCAGCGGGATCTGGTTGACCACGCGCGTACCACCCTGGATGGTCAGCATTTGTATGTCCATGCCTGGACGGGTGGTGGAGCCCGCACCATGCACGGCAACCAGCAAATGCTGGGTATCGGCAGCGGCCGGGTAACCTGACCAGAACTTGACCCCGAGCGGTGCCGTATTGGTACCCGACTCAAACGCTGCCGGCACATAATCAGCGGGGTTGATCTGCTCGAGCGACTTGTCGGACACAATGGCCCCGGGCACCAGCGGTGGCTGGATCACACCCGGGTTCTGGTACTCCTCCTGGGTGAATCCGGGCGTGTCCTTGCCAAACCGATAAGGCACGCCGAAATGCAATCCGGGGCTCCGGATAAAGTTGACCTCGTCAGGGTTAGGGAAGCCTTGGCGATTATTGTCACTGAACCATATTTTGCCGTCCTTGGGGTTCCAGTCGAAGCCGACAGAGTTACGCACCCCCGTGGCCAGAATCTCGGACGCCCCCGTTTCCAGGGAGTAGCGCAAGACCGTCCCATAGCGCTTGTCGGCAGGAATCATGCACAAGTTGCACGGAATGCCGACCGCCGTATAAACCCATTTGTCTAATGGATCCAGTGGATTGAAGCGCAAGGGGTGTTTCATGTGCCAGATGCGAGTGTTCGAACCGGACGACAGAGGGGGCAAGGGAAACAAGTTGTCGTCTGCCGGAAATTTTAAAACCAGTTCGGGTTTTGGGTCTTTGTAATGATCGTCCGCGTTACGCAAGCGATACAGACCACCCGTGGTCGAGTAATACAGATCACCGTTGCGATACGCCACGCCATGAGGCTCTTCCAGGCCGCTGGCAATGACATGAATGCCCGTCGGTTTACCGGCCCCATCCAGCGGCAGTGCGTAGATCATGTCGCCGATTTTTCCGTCATAGACGTACGAAGGGATTGCACTGGAGCCGACATACAATACGTTCTTGCCCATGGCCATCTGCCTGGGTTGAATAAGACCCTGGGCAAACAGCTCGATCTTTATCCCCGGCAAACCACTGAGCTTGCTCACATCCACCGGTGGACGATACTTCACCGTCACGGCTTGCTCTGCCCCTTGCGCCTCTTTGAACGTGACAATGCGTGGCGTGTTCAGCGGGATGTATCCATCAGCGCTGTTCATCACCAATTGGTAGTCGCAGGCTTTCAGATTATCGAGGTGGATCGTTTCGCTGGCCTTCGCGCTGATGGAAATCTCTTCGGCCTTGCAGCGCAAAGTCCCGGTGAGCATCTGATCAGCGCGAGCGACACCGGGCACCGCCGGTTTCAGGGGTGCTTTGCCGCTAAGGGTGGAAAAGCTCAGCGTTAGCCGATTGCCCTCGAAGCCGCCGCATTCACCGAGCTCCTTCCAGGCGTCTTTCCAGTGGTTGGTTGGAAGGAGTGGCTCGTAGGACGGTTGCCGGCACCATTGCCAACTGCCGACACCCAGCGGTGCCTCGTCATCTTTCCAGCATTCAAACTGCTGGCCGGCGTGCTGTACCTGTTGCCCTTGTTCATAGGGCGTGTCCTTCTCATAAGCGGGTGCGGTACAGGACCGAGGTGAGGGAGCTGACTCTGCTGTTCTGGTCAATACCGCTAGCACCACCAGACACGCGAGCCACAGCATACGAAGCACACCGACAGACTTGTTCATGAAGCGAGCCTCACTCGTCAGCCAAGTGTTTCAACCCATCGGACAAATCTGCAGATTCAGTGTCCTGCGGCGAACCACCTGAACCGAAGTGGCGGGCTGAAAAATGCCAAGCCAACCCCGGCGTTTCGATTGGAATGTCTTCCAATGCGGTTCCACTGCATGACCAAGACATGGCTCGAAAGCCATAGAGACAGGAACGGCAGACACTCATCCTTGCGACACTGCCCGCTCGCAACGTCGCTGTTGCAAACGTTGGAACAGATACCCGAAGCACCTGTATGAAATACCCACACTCCAAGGGTGTCTACTGTCAAAGTTGACAGGTATCACCCTCGAGTGCGGTACATCGCCACCCGGCAGGCATAAAAAAATCCGATGCCAGTGCAGGCATCGGATTCTGATTTTTTGTTGCCTGAGATCAGGCAGCAAGGCCTGACGGAGTACTTAGTCCGGCTTGCCGTCAATCACACCGGCAGTATTGTCCAGCAGGCTCTTGGTCGCCGTTTGCAGGAACGATTCGAGCTTGAGTTTCAACTCGGCGGTACGCGGCGCATCAGCAATGATTTCGGCGCGAGGATTGGCACCCAATTCATACCGATACAACTTCGGCGCCATGTCTTTGTCTTTCGGCAGGACCAGAATCTGGTCGGCGGTGAGGATAGCCGTAGTCTGCTCACTGCCCGATGGCTTGATCACACCAATGCCGGCGTCGCCTTCCGGCAGATTGAGCAGGTCGCGCCCCCAGCACTGATGACGCACTTCGCCACCGATGCGGCCCATGATGGTCGGCACGATGTCGATCTGGGTGCCCACTGTGTGGTCACGCTGGCCGAACTTTTCCTGGATGCCCGGCGCGATCATCAGCATCGGCACGTTGAAGCGGCCCAGGTCCATTTCGGTGATCTGCTGTTCGTTACCAAAGCCGTGGTCACCGACGATGACAAACAGGGTTTCCTTGAAGTACGGCTCCTTGCGGGCCTTTTCAAAGAACTGGCCCAGTGCCCAATCCGAGTAACGCATGGCGGTCAGGTGTTCGTTCAGGCTACCACGATCGGTCACGCGCTCGACCGGCAATGGCGTCGGCAAGGCGTAAGGCGTGTGGTTGGACAGGGTTTGCAGCAAGGCATAGAACGGCTTGCCGTTTTCCCGTGCCTTGAGCTCAACCAGGCCGCGGTCGAACATGTCCTGGTCAGACACGCCCCAGGTCGGATCGGAGAACACCGGATTCACGTAATCGTTACGGCCGATGAAGTTGGTCATACCCTGGTTGCTGAAGAACCCCGACTGGTTGTCCCAGGCGAAATCGCCGTTGTAGACATACACGTCGTCGAAGTCACGGGCACTGAGCAACTGCGGCAAACCGGACAGCTTGTGGCTGCCTTCCGGGGTCTGCATCAGGTATTCGAAACCCGGCAGGTTCGGGAAGCAGGCCATGGTGGCGAACATGCCCTGGTGGGTATGGGTGCCGTTGGAGAAGAAGCGGTCGAACAGCAAGCCCTCCTTCGACAGCTTGTCGAGGTACGGCGTGATGTTGCCCGGCCCGCCCAGCGCGCCGACCGAGTGACCGGCCATGCTTTCCATCAGGATCACAACGACGTTCTTGATCGGCAGGGTCTTGTCGGCTGGCGGCGTGTAATCGCGACGTACCGCCGCGGTGTCGACATCCACCAGTTTGTCGGCCGGCACTACCAGCATGTCACGCACCACTTGCTGGGCTTGTGGCTGTGGCAGGGTCGCCTTCCAGATATTGTCGCGATCCTCGGACATCCGGCTCTTGGCAGCCGCTACCAGCGACAGCGTGCCGTTGAGGCCCAACTGGTTGGCGAAGTTCGAGTCGGTGGTATAGACGTCACCCCAACGCAGCGGCGGGCCCTGGCGCAGGGTGCCACGCGCGGCGACCACGCAGATCAGCAAGCACACCACGAATACCCCGATGCGCGCATACCACGGGGCAATCTGCCGCGTGCCGATGCTGCCGCCACTGAAAGGGCCACGAGGGCGGGTCGCACGGTCCGCGCCCTTGAAGGCGAGACTCAGGATCCAGGTGCCCACGGCCCAGGCCAGCAGGTAACGAACCACCGGGAAACCGTACCAGAGCATGCTCATCACGGTCTTCGGATCTTCCTTGACGTACTGGAAGACCAGGCCGTTGAGGCGCTGGTGGAACTCACGGTAGAAGTCCATTTCCATCAGGCCCAGGAACAGCGCAATGCTGGAAACGATCGTCAGCCAGAGGCGGAACAGTCCGCGTGCCGCCATGGCCCGGGCGCTGAACAATGCCAGCAGCAACGGAATACTGAGATAGACCACCAGACGCAGGTCGAAACGCAGACCGTTGGCGAATGCCTCGAGGAAGGTCGATGCCGGTGTGTCGAGGATCATCGAGCGGTTGTAAACCAGCAGCGCGACGCGCAGCAGGCTGAACATGACCATCATGACCAGGGCACACAACAGCGTGTAGGCCAGATGCGATTTGACGGTCGGTTGCAGCAGGCGACTAGAAGCTCGCTGCTGATTCAGGGCGTCCGGGATTGCCATGTCGTTTTAGGACCCATTGGAAGTTGAAGTTTCAAAAATACAGCTGCGCCTTGCCCTCTTTTCGGCCCGTATAAGGCCTTGGGGGTTTGCGCGGTGCGCAAATGTTGCACGATCGAAGGCAGCATTGCCATTGATTACTACCCGCATCCCGACTGTTTCATCCTGCACTCGGGAATACGCAACGTGTTGCGGGAGAGCCGGCGAATTGTCTTGGAGATCGGGTGAAAATTTCGTGCAACGCATATTCGGAAACAAATTAAAGCACCCTGCCCTGTCAAAAACGCAAACGCCCCGAACCGGTCGGGGCGCTGCGAAGTCACCTTGAAAGCACCACGCCCTTACTTCTCGGCGCGTTCCTTGAGGGCTTTGAGGGTATTGAACGGGGCATCCACCACGAACTTGTTGGCCACCATCGACGGCACGCTGCCGCCCGGTTCGGTGTGCACCTGATAGGTCACTTCGATCTGGTCGCCCTTGGGTACGAACTTCCAGAAACCGTCGACCTTGGCGACCCGGACGAAGCCTTTTTCTTCAGGAATGTACTTCGGTACGCCTTCGAGCTTGCGGGTCACGCTGCCATCGGCACCTTCGGTGGTAGTGACGTGCAGCACCGAATCACGCGGAGTAACCGGCCATGGGGTGTTGAACTGAGTGTAAGTCCAGCTCTGGTCACCTTCGTGCTTGAGCAGCTTCTGGGTTTTGCATTCGTGAATCCAGGCGCAGGCTCCGGACACGTCTTCCTGCAACGCACGCAGCTTGGCCATGGTGGTTTTCATCAGCGTGACGCCCTGGTAAGCCTTGTAGTCGGACCCGGCCACTTCACTCAGGGAGATCTTGATGCCGTCTTCGTCTTTTTTGACTTTCCAGTCTTCGGCCTGGGCCGTCGAGGTAGCCAGCACAACCGTCAAACCACACAGCACAGCCATACGATGCAGCGAACCCATAGTCTTATTCCTTATTGTTGAAGTTCCGTTCGTTGTACACATCACGCCGCCGTCATTTGCTCCCACCAGCCAATCAACCGGATGGCTTCTTCGCTGCTGCTTCCGCACACCTCGGGGTCGGCCTCGAAGGCAGAACACACCGCCGGCCGTTCCGGCTGGCCGAAAATATTGCACAGGTTATCGGCGGAAAGTTGCAGGCAACGTTGCCCCGCGGCCTTGCCGTTGGGCATACCGGGAATCGGTGAACTGATGGATGGGGCAATGCAACAAGCGCCACAGCCCTCACGGCATTTCATGACGACAAGCTCCTCGCGACGAGCAATGTGTAAAAGGACGGGGCACAGAGTACCCGCTAAAACAGTTGTTTTAAATTACCTGCGAGCGGGTTTTTCAGTGCAAACGTGCATGACCGGCCAGTCTCCGACAAAGCGTCTGGTCCGAGGCTCGCGGATCGGGATCAGGTTACTGCTTGAACTCGAAATCCAGTGCTGCGCCTTCGACCTCGCGGCGCTCTTCATTGCGCAGTTGCAGCTGCATTTCATTGGTGAGCAGGCGGCCGTTGAGCTGGAACGGGCTACTGCCGCTTTTGTCACCGAACAACTGGGGCAACAGCGGTTCACGCCTGATCAACGGCACCGTTCCGACCGGCTTCAGCTCCTGAACCATATCCTTGGGCAAGCTCAGGTCCAGCTTGGCGGATGGCAGCTCAGTCTTTACCACCTCACTGGCAGGTTTCGATTTGGAGGCAATGGGCGGACGCTTTTTCACAGGTGTCGCCGCTTTTTTGGCCGGCGAGTTTTTTTTCACAGGTTCGGGTTTTATCGGTGCAACGTGGAAACTGCCGGTAGCCTGTTCCTGCTCGGTGGCGGCAATGACGGATGCTGGCTGAATACTCATGAACAGGCAGAGCAAAAGCCAGGCGGCAGGAAAAATCGGTTTCATGGATCCCACGGTGGGTGCAAGCGGCAGAGGTGCATATGCTCGCCTGTTGCAGCCCACAAGACAAGCGAAGTAGCCGCCTGTTACAAACCGCCTGCCATTTCCTGGCAGAGTTGAGTGGCCAGCATGCCCAACGTCATCAACGCGCGCTCGGCTTCACGGTTCCAGGGTATGCCGCAATTGAGACGAATACAGTGATTGAACTGCTCGGTATTACTGAAGATCAGCCCCGGCGCAATACTGATGCCCTGCTGCAATGCCCGCACATGCAACTCTTGCGTATTGACCCGTCCCGGCAGACTGACCCACAGAATGAAGCCCCCGGTAGGCCGGGTCATCTGCGTGCCTTCGGGGAAATACTGCTGCACGGCCAGTTGGAAGGCACTGAGGTTTTTCCGGTACTCCTGACGGATGAAGCGTAAATGCCGGTCGTACCCGCCATTTTCCAGATAAGCGGCAATGCCCATCTGGGTCACGCTGCACGCCGAATGCGTGCTGAAGGTCTGCAAGCGCTGGATTTCCTGCTGATATTTGCCGGCAATCATCCAGCCGATCCGCACGCCAGGCGACAGGGTCTTGGAGAAGCTTGAGCAATAGATCACCCGGTCCAGCCGATCGTAGGCCTTGAGGGACTTGGTGCGCCCCTGCTCGAACATCAGCTCACCGTAGATATCGTCTTCGACAATCTGGATATCGAAGTCCGACGCCAGGCGCAGCAGTTGTTTCTGCCGCTCTTCAGGCATGGTGCCGCCCAATGGATTACTCAGCCGCGTAGTCAGCACCAACGCCTTGATCGACCATTGGTTGGCCGCCAGTTGCAGGGCTTCCAGGCTCATGCCCGTGGCGGGATCGCTGGGGATCTCGATGACCTTGAGGCCCAACAGATCGGCCAGTTGCAGCAACCCGTAATAGGTCGGCGATTCGGCGGCGATCAGATCGCCGGGACGGGTCAATACGCGCAAGGACATCTGCAGCGCATCGACGCAGCCGTGTGTGATCACCACTTCCGACGGATCGACCACCACGCCGGCATCGCGCATGCGGATCGCCACCTGTCGGCGCAACGGCTCGAAACCGGGGCTGAACATGTAGCTGAAGGCCCGCGGGCTATGGAAACGGGTGACTTTGGCCAATTGTTGATGCAGTGCCCGCACCGGCAAATAGTCGACACTCGGCACCGCGGCGCCCAGCGGGAAGACACCTTCACGACGGGATTCGACCAGCACTTGTTGAATGATGCTGCTGCGGGTGACCAGGCCCGGGCGCTCGACCCGGGCGATGTCCGGCGTCGGCGCGGTGAGTGCCGGCGTCTGGTGCACGTAGTAGCCTGACTGCGGCCGGGCGCGGATCAGACCCTGATCTTCGAGATTGGCATACGCCTGCAACACCGTTGCATGGCTGACATTGAGCTGCGAGCTCATCTTGCGCACCGAAGGCACGCGCTCTCCCGGCTGATAGACCCCACGACGGATGTCTTCGGCCAGTTGTTGAGCAATACGTTGATAGAGCAAAAGATTGGTCATGACGCAGCACTCGATTTCACGGGCATTTTATTCTTGTGTAAAACAATACCGGAACAGTTTAGAAGTGTACGGGGACAGTTGCCACAATAGTCGACCGTACAGTGCAGTGTCAGCAAAATCTGTACTGTTTTGTGCGGTAATCGGCAGGCGTAAAAAAACCCGGCGCTGCATGGCAGGCCGGGCTTTCCAGCGACGCAACCCTTAGCGGGCGGCGCCGAGCTGGCCCTTTTCGTCGGAAAACACAATTTCTACCCGACGGTTCTGCGCTCGGCCCCGTTCCGACGCATTCGCGTCCACCGGATACTCGTCGCCATAACCCTCGACCTGGATGCGCTTGTCGTCGATACCCAGGTCCATCAGCACATCAGCCACCGATTGCGCGCGGTCGCGGGACAGCTTGAGGTTTTCCTGCTTGCCCCCGGTACTGTCTGTATAACCTTCGATCCGCACCACACGCTTGGGATTGAGTTGCAGGAACTGCACGATCTTCAACACCACGCGGTTGGCCGACGGTTTCAATTCCGCTTCGCCGGTGTCGAACAGCATGTCGCCCAATGTCATCACCAGACCGCGGTCGGTCTGGGTGGTGGTCAATGCCAGGATCTGTTCTTCGAGCCATTTGCCTTGCTGCTGCACGCTGAACAGTTTGGATTCGCGCAGGGCCAGTTGCAGGCGCTGGCGCTCCAGTTCGAGTTTTGCCGCTTGCTCTTCGTTGAGCGCCTGATTGGTGTGTTCCCGGGCAATGGCGCTATAGCGCTGGCTCAGGTAGGCGTAATGCACCACGTCCGAACCGCTGCCCCAATAGCTGGACAGGCGATCGGCACGGGCCAGGGACTCACCGGCGCGAATCACGTCCTTGGGGGCGATGCGCAGCACATTGGAATCTTCCTTGACCTTCTGAAAGTCGGCACCGGCCTGCTGCAACGCGGTCTCGCTGTGCTGGCTGGCGCAGCCAAACAGGCTTGCGCAACCTGCCAGGATCAAACCGCCGAGGGCTTTGCTCTTGAGGCTCATTCGGCATCTCCCAGTTGCTTGTGCAAGCGGGCGATGCGGGTGTTCAGCACGCTCAACTGTTCTTCGCTCTTGGCCGTCAACACCTTGGCTTCAGCCAGGCGCGCATCGAGTTCGGCCTGTTCGGCCCGCATGCGTGCATTTTTGAAGGATTGATCGGTCATGTTGCCCTTGGCGCGGTTGAACTTGTCTTCGGCCAGTTTCATTTCCGGCACATCGTCGGCGGTGGCGCCCACGGCCTTGGCCTGTTCGAGCGCCTGCTCGGTCAGGCGAAATTGTTCATTCGGCGCAGGATCGGTTGCACAACCCGCCAGGGCGGCAATGGCCATGGCAGCGAAAAGAGGTCGAATACTCACTAAATATCCCTACTGTTTTGGGGTACTGACGGGTTGTTGCGGGGGTTGCTGCGGCTGTGAACGTTGAGCCTTCCAACGCTCGATATTGCGCATCAGCACGGCCTCCGTCAGTCCGGACGCGGGCAATTCTGTCATCTTTTTAGCCAACTGTCCGCGCAACCATGGATCGTTGCAGGCAGAGTCATGGGAAATCGCCAGGTACAGGCCAGGCTTGTCGACCGGTTGCGAGCGCGCGCTCAGATCGCCGGCCATGCCCAGTGTCTGTGCGGTCGCCATGCCCGAGTAACGCCCTGCCAGGACAAATTCGACCTCGCCCAACAGCAGTTTCTGAAAGGCCTGGGTCAGGTTGGACGTGCGCGCGAGGGTCAGTTGCTGTCCGGCAAAGGTGCTGAATTCCTGAGTCAATCGAGCTTTTTCCGACACAGCTCCGGAATGCCCGTGCAAGTCCTGTGCTTCGTTGTAGACCAGCACCGAGTCCTTGCGAGTCCAGACCAGATAGTCGTTTTCCAGCAAGGGTGGGTGGATGTAATCCAGGGTTTCCAACTCGCTGACTGTCAACGCTGCGTCCGCCAGCATGTCCATGCGCCCGCTGCGCACTTCGTCCAGGGCCTGGGAACGCTTGCCGGCATAAAGCAGTTCGACCTTGAGCCCCAACTCCCCCGCCACTTGCTGCAGCAAATCGGCGCTGGCACCGATCAGGTGCTTGGGATTCTGCGGGTCTTGCCACAGGTACGGTGGCGCGTCCGGGCTGCCGGTCACCACCAGGCGTTCGCATTTGCCTGCGGCGACCGTCAACGTCGGCAATAACGCCAATCCCAGCAAGCTCCACGCAAGACGCAGATCCATGGCAGTTCACTCCACTCAAACCGGTTATGCCCCCCCCTGTAGGAGCGAGCCTGCTCGCGATGGGCGTCAACGATGACGCGGGGATCCTGGATACACGCGGTGCATATGAGACCATCGCGAGCAGGCTCGCTCCCACAAGGGAAAAAGGCAAAAAAAAGCCCGACCATAAGGTCGGGCTCTTTATAAGTGAAGCAGCCGGATTAGACCAGCTTCTCGAACTCAGGGATGGCTTCGAACAGGTCTGCCACCAGGCCGTAATCGGCCACCTGGAAGATCGGCGCTTCTTCGTCCTTGTTGATCGCAACGATCACTTTGGAGTCTTTCATGCCGGCCAGGTGCTGGATCGCGCCGGAGATACCGACGGCGATGTACAGCTGTGGCGCAACGATCTTGCCGGTCTGACCGACCTGCATGTCGTTCGGTACAAAACCTGCGTCGACCGCGGCGCGGGAAGCACCAACGGCAGCGCCCAGCTTGTCGGCCAGGGCGTACAGGTGTTTGAAGTTGTCGCCGTTCTGCATGCCGCGGCCGCCGGAAACGACGATCTTGGCAGCGGTCAGTTCCGGACGATCGGACTTGGCCAGTTCTTCGCCAACGAAGCTGGAGATGCCAGCGTCGTGTGCAGCAGCAACGGCTTCAACGGCAGCCGAACCACCTTCAGCGGCAACCGGGTCGAAACCGGTGGCACGCACGGTGATCACTTTCACTGCAGCGTTCGACTGAACGGTAGCGATGGCGTTACCGGCATAGATCGGACGCTTGAAGGTGTCAGCGCTTTCTACCGAGATGATCTCGGAGATCTGGTCAACGTCCAGGGCAGCGGCAACGCGCGGCAGGATGTTTTTGCCGTTGGAAGTAGCGGCAGCCAGGATGTGGCTGTAGCCCTTGCCCAACTCTGCTACCAGAGGAGCGACGTTTTCCGGCAGCTGGTGAGCGTAGGCAGCATTATCGGCTACCAGCACTTTAGCCACGCCAGCGATTTTCGCAGCAGCTTCAGCCACGGCGCCAACGCCTTGACCAGCAACCAGAACGTGGATATCACCACCAATCTTGGCGGCGGCAGCCACAGTATTCAGCGTGGCCGGGGCCACTACTTTGTTGTCGTGTTCAGCAATAACCAAGATAGTCATTTAGATTACCTTCGCTTCGTTTTTCAGTTTCTCGACCAGTTCAGCCACCGACTTGACCTTGATACCCGCGCTGCGTGCAGCTGGCGCTTCGACTTTCACGGTCTTGTTGGTGGAGGCGGTGGAAACGCCCAAAGCGTCCGGAGTCAGCACTTCGAGAGGCTTCTTCTTGGCTTTCATGATGTTTGGCAGAGACGCGTAGCGCGGCTCGTTCAAACGCAGGTCGGTGGTGACGATGGCCGGCAGTTTCAGGGAAACTGTCTGCGCACCGCCGTCGACTTCGCGGGTTACAGCTACGCTGTCGCCGCTGATTTCGACTTTCGAAGCGAACGTGCCCTGACCGTAGCCGCTCAATGCAGCGAGCATCTGGCCGGTCTGGTTGTTGTCGCTGTCGATGGCCTGTTTGCCAAGGATCACCAGCTGAGGCTGTTCCTTGTCGACAACAGCTTTCAACAGTTTGGCAACAGCCAGGGAAGTCAGGTCTTCGGCGGACTCGACGAGGATGGCACGGTCGGCACCCAGAGCCAGCGCGGTGCGCAGTTGCTCTTGAGCGGTGGACGGGCCTACGGAGACGACGACGATTTCAGTCGCAACACCTTTCTCTTTCAGGCGTACGGCTTCTTCCACGGCGATCTCGCAGAACGGGTTCATCGACATCTTGACGTTGGCAAGATCGACGCCGGAATTGTCCGCCTTGACGCGAACCTTGACGTTGTAATCCACAACGCGTTTGACAGCTACAAGAACCTTCATGGATTCCTCGTTACTCTCCGGTGAAAAGAAAATCGCCTGGGCGAACCTGGCGGTTGATGCTCATCGGGCGCAAGGGCACCTCCAAAAACGCCGGCAAAGGTGTCAAGTGACCATCGCTCATGATCTGGATGACCGTTCGTCAGTGGTGACTGACGAGTCATTCAACATCGCGGCGTGTAAACTGCGCATCAAACCCGCGCAGCGCATCACTCTCTACTGCCATCGCCCTGTCTTTAGAGGTGCTCTTGAAACCAACAGTCAGCCTACGGCGAGCGCAAAACCGACCGTATCTTGACCGGAACGCCTATTCCGGTCAATACGCCAAAATAGCCGTTCATAAGGCGCGTGACTTTGATTTCTCTGGCTTTGAGCCAATTCAAACAAACGTTTGTATTGGACGCTGAGAGTGGTGTAGATATAATGCGCCACCCAAAGAGAAAGGTGGTCAATCGATTGTCCGCTCCCGGCGTTGCGCTGGGATTCATGGATGCGACACCCAACCTCCAAATTAGAAAAAAAACTGTTGAGCCTTGAGTAGGAGATAACCTGTGGAACGCGAATACATGGAATTCGACGTTGTCATCGTCGGTGCCGGCCCCGCTGGTCTTTCCGCCGCCTGCCGCTTGAAGCAGAAGGCCGCCGAAGCCGGTAAGGAAATCAGCGTCTGCGTGGTCGAAAAAGGCTCCGAAGTCGGTGCTCACATTCTGTCCGGTGCCGTGTTCGAACCACGCGCCCTGAACGAACTGTTCCCGGACTGGAAAGAACTCGGCGCGCCGCTGAACACCCCCGTCACCCGCGACGACATCTTTGTTCTGAAGAACGCTGAAAGCGCGCAGAAAATTCCTGACTTCTTTGTGCCCAAGACCATGCACAACGAAGGCAACTACATCATCTCCCTGGGCAACCTGTGCCGCTGGCTGGCCCAGCAGGCCGAGAACCTGGGCGTGGAAATCTACCCGGGCTTCGCTGCCCAGGAAGCGCTGATCGACGAGAACGGCGTAGTGCGCGGGATCATCACCGGTGACCTCGGCGTCGACCGCGAAGGCCATCCAAAGGAAGGCCTGTACACGCCGGGCATGGAACTGCGTGGCAAGTACACGCTGTTCGCCGAAGGTTGCCGCGGCCACATCGGCAAGCAGTTGATCAAGCGTTTCAACCTGGACACTGACGCAGACGCCCAGCACTACGGCATCGGCCTGAAAGAAATCTGGGAAGTCGATCCGGCCAAGCACCAGCCTGGCCTGGTGGTACACACCGCCGGCTGGCCGATGGATATCATGGGCACCGAGAACACCGGTGGCTCGTTCCTGTATCACCTGGAAAACAACCAGGTCGTGGTGGGTCTGATCGTCGACCTGTCCTACAGCAACACCTACCTGTCGCCGTTCGATGAGTTCCAGCGCCTCAAGCATCACCCGGTGCTTGCCCAGCACCTGGAAGGCGGCAAGCGCATCAGCTACGGCGCTCGCGCCATCTGCAAGGGCGGCCTGAACTCGCTGCCGAAAATGGTCTTCAAGGGCGGCGCGCTGATCGGTTGCGACCTCGGCACCCTGAACTTCGCCAAGATCAAAGGCAGCCACACCGCGATGAAGTCCGGCATGCTCGCCGCAGAATCGGTGGCTGACGCGCTGTTCGCCGAGAAGGATGGCAGCGAAGAGCTGACCACCTACGTGGATGCGTTCAAGAAGAGCTGGCTCTACGAAGAACTGTTCGCCAGCCGCAACTTCGGCCCGGCGATCCACAAGTTCGGCGCCATCGTCGGTGGCGGTTTCAACTGGCTCGACCAGAACATCTTCGGCGGCAAACTGCCGTTCACCCTGCACGACACCAAGCCGGACTACGCGTGCCTGAAACTGGCGGCCGACTGCAAGAAGATCGACTACCCGAAACCGGACGGCAAGCTCAGCTTCGACAAATTGAGCTCGGTGTTCATCTCCGGTACCAACCACGAAGAAGAGCAGCCGTGCCACCTCAAGCTGACCGATCCAAGCATCCCGATCAGCAAGAACCTGCCGCTGTACGATGAGCCGGCACAGCGTTACTGCCCGGCTGGCGTGTACGAAGTGATCACCAAGGAAGATGGCGAGAAGCGCTTCCAGATCAACGCCCAGAACTGCGTTCACTGCAAGACCTGCGACATCAAGGACCCTGCACAGAACATCACCTGGGTAACGCCGGAAGGCGCTGGCGGCCCGACTTACCCGAACATGTAAGCCGAACCGCGAACATCGAGGCTCCCGATTGGGGGCCTTTTTGTTGCCTGAAATTATGATCCCCCCTTGTAGGAGCCGGCTTGCCGGCGATGGCGGCGTATCAGTCGAAATGGATGTCTTCTGTCACACCGCTATCACCGGCAAGCCGGCTCCTACAAGGGTTGGCGGTGGGTCAGGCGGCGCGTTCTTCTCCCGGATTGCGCTCGAAGTAGCGCTTGTACTCGCGACTGAACTGCGACGTGCTCTGATACCCCACCCGGTGCGCCACTTGCGCCACACCCAGTCCCTCGCCCAGCAACAACTGCTGCGCCCTGAGCAAACGCAATCGCTTCAGATACTGCACCGGCGACAACAAGGTGCTGCGCTTGAAATGCTCATGAAAGGTCGAGGCACTCATGTTCGCGCAACTGGCCAGGGTCTCGACGTTCAGCGGTTCGGTGTAATGCGCGTGCAGATGACTGAGCGACGCCGCGATCCGGGCGAACTGCCCCTGCTGCTCCACCAGCGCCCGCAATACATCCGCTTGCGGACCGCGCAATGCGACGAACAGCAACTCGCGCAAACGCGCTGGCCCCATGATCTGGCATTCCAGCGGATCGTGCAGGCAACGCAGCAGTCGCTCGACACAACCGCGCATGGCGTCGTCGAGTACTGCCGAGGTCATCGACTCAGGCGTTTGCGCCGGAATATGCCGCCCTGGCGCCAGGCCCATCGCCAATACCAGCTCGCCCAGCATCACCCGATCGATCGCGACCGATACCCCGAGCATCGGTCCATCCGGCGCGGCAAAGGTTTCACACTCGAACGGCACTGGCAGCGCCTGAATCAGGTAGTGACCTGCACCATATTCCAGGGTGCGCGGCCCCAGGTACGCCAGTTTGCTGCCCTGGGCGATGATCACCAGGCTCGGCTCGTAGATCTGCGGCCCACGGGCCACATCGCAACTGGCCCGCAGAACCTGTACGCCCGGCAATCCAGTCGGGACGAAACCGTCGCGGGTGGACAGCGGCTCGATCAGCGAAACCAGCGTGGCATTGGCATCAAGGTGACGGGTCAACTGCATTGAAAAAGCTTCACGGAAAAAGGGATGAAAACATCATCGCAGGTCTGATCGCCATTGCGATCAATCAAAGGCCGATGCCGGAGGAATAGGCATGACACCCGGAGGAATCGCCATGGTCGGTACGGGGGACGGCGCCCAGAATGCGCCACCTCACCTGTCACTGCTTTTGCGAGGTTCACCATGTACACCGCCATCGGATACGCCGCTCAGTCGGCTAGCACTCCCCTCGCCCCCGTGAAATTCGAACGTCGCAGCCCAAGGCCTGACGACGTTGCCATCGAGATTCTCTACTGCGGCGTCTGCCATTCCGACATCCACCAGGCCCGCAACGAGTGGGGCATTGCCGTTTACCCGTTGATGCCTGGCCATGAAATCGTAGGCAAAGTTACCGCCGTCGGTGCAAACGTCACTAAACACAAAGTCGGCGATTTGGTCGGTGTTGGCTGCATGGTCGACTCGTGCCGCCGCTGCGAAGCTTGCCAGGCCGACCTGGAGCAATACTGCCTCGAAGGCCCGACCATGACCTACGCCACCCCGGACCGGGTCGACGGCAGCAACACCATGGGCGGCTACTCCGACAGCATCGTGGTCAGTGAGCACTTTGTGGTGCGCATCCCGGAAAAACTGGCCCCGGCCAGCGCCGCGCCGATCCTGTGCGCCGGCATCACCACCTACTCACCACTCAAGCACTACGGCGTGAAGGCCGGTGACAAGGTCGGGATTCTCGGCATGGGTGGCCTCGGTCACATGGGCATCAAGTTCGCCAAGGCCATGGGCGCCGAAGTGACGCTGTTCACCCGTTCGGCAAGCAAGGCCGAAGAGGCTCGCCGCCAGGGTGCGGACCATGTGATCGTGTCCACCGATGACGCGCAGATGCAGGCCGCCGCGGGTCACTTCGATTTCCTGCTCGACACCATTCCGGTACAGCACGACCTCAACCCTTACCTCGATACGCTGCGATTCGACGGCGTGCATATTCTGGTGGGGTTGATCGAACCGGTGGAGCCGCCGGTGCATGCCGCCAAACTGGTATTGGGGCGTCGCGTGCTCGCCGGTTCGCTGATCGGCGGCATCGCCGAAACCCAGGAAGTGCTGGATTTCTGCGCCGAACACAACATCACCTGCGACATCGAGATGCTCGACATCCACCAGATCAACGAGGCTTACGCGCGCATGATCGCCGGTGACGTGAAGTACCGCTTCGTCATCGACATGGCGACCCTCAAGGTTTAAACCTTGAGGCCAAGCTCCGCCGACAGCCGGGCCGTGACCCCTTTGATCAGGGGAATCAGCTCGGCCATTTTTTCCAGCGGCATGTAGGGCACGGTGCTGGCGATGCTGATGCCAGCGACGATGCGCTTGCTGGCATCGCGGATCGGCGCCGCCACGCAACGGATCGACGGTTCGTTGTCTTCCAGGTCGAAGGCATAACCGCCAGCTACGTACTCGACCATGCGCTGCTCGAACTGCTCCCAGGATTGCTCCGGGTGCTGCGGCCAGAACTGGTTTTTGCCACCCACCGGCAGGCTGACTTCGTACAGGCGCTGCCACTCTTGCGGCGAATCATCGAGCATCAGCGCCTTGCCGATGCCGGTGCGCGCCAATGGCATGCGATGGCCAACCCGCGAACGCATTTCCGGGCCATTGCGCCCCGGGTTCTTGTGCAGGTACAGCACTTCGTCGCCCTCACGAATCGCCAGGTGAATGGTGTCGCCGGTCAACGCCGACAACTCATCCAGATACGGCCCGGCCAGGGTCACCAAGGGCAACTCTTCACGGGCCTGAAAGCCCAGCTCAATCAGTTTCGGCCCCAACAGATAACCGACTTGCGGCACCACCCGCAGATAACGCTCCTCCACCAGGCAACTGGCCAGGCGATGGGTGGTGCTGCGCGTGGTGCCGATCAGCCGGGCGATTTCCTTGAGATCGCGGGCACCGCTGGCCACGGCATGAACCACACCCAACCCGCGAAGCAGGGTCTGGGTGCCGGTCGGTGCGGCGTCCTTGGCGATTTTTGGGGCGTCTTCCTGCATATCCAGCCTTTACCGTTGTGCGAGTGAACGGGCGGCATTATGGTCGCCCGCGTGCCACGACTACAACTTGATACGCTCGACCTTGCCCACCAGCAGGATGTAGGACAGCGCGCCAATCAACGCCAATACCGAGATGTAGGTGATCGCCGGGGCAAAGGAATCACCTGTCGCGAGGAAACCGATCACGATAGGCGTGGCGATCGCCGACAGGTTGCCGATGAAGTTGAACACCCCGCCGGTCAGCCCGAGCAGGCGCGCCGGAGCCAGGGTCGACACCAGCGACCAGGTGATCGAAGCCAGGCCGTTGCCGAAAAACGCCAGCGCGAGGAAGGCAATCACCAGCGGTGTCGACTCAACGAAGTTGGCGCCGATGATCGAGGTGGAAATCAGCAAGCCGCTGATGATCGGCAACTTGCGGGCGAAACCTACCGTGCAGCCGCGACGGATCAAAAAGTCCGAGAAGAACCCGGAACACAGCACACCGACAAACGCGGCGAGAAACGGCAGCGATGCCAACAGCCCGGACTTGATGAAGTCCATGCCGCGATATTTCACCAGGTAAGTCGGGAACCAGGTCAGGAAAAACCACAACGTCGAGTTGAGGCAGAACTGCCCGAGGTAGATACCCCAGAGCTTGCGCTTGGTCAGGACAATGCCAAGGTCGGTCCAGCTGAATTTGGCTTTGACCTTGGCCTGCTCGGCCTGGATATCCACCAACCCGCCGCCCTCGCGGATCAAGTCGATTTCCGCGTCATTGGCGCCTTTGAAATCCCGCGGCTCGCGATACACCGCGTACCAGATCAGCGCCCACACAATGCCTACCGAACCCGTGGCAACGAACACCATGTGCCAGCCGAATTCGTGCTGCAGCCAGGCCAGCACCGGCGTCAGGAAAGCCAAGCCGACGAATTGCCCGGAGGTGTAGAAACCGATGGCCGTGGCGCGCTCGCGCTCGGGGAACCAGGTGGTGACCACACGACTGTTGATCGGGTACGCCGGCGCTTCCAGGGCACCGACCGCCATGCGCAGCACGAACAGTGCGATGAAACTGGCAGCGAAGCCGAGCATCACCGTGGCCACCGACCACAGCAGCAAGGCGACGCTATACAGGATCCGTGGCGGCACGCGGTCCACCAACCAACCGCCGGGGATCTGCATGGCGGCGTAGGTCCAGCCGAATGCGGAGAAAATCAGACCGACATGGATCGGATCGATGCCCAGGTCGCTGGTCAGCGCCGGCGCAGCAATCGACAGGTTGCTGCGATCCAGATAGTTGATCACCACCGTGATGAACAACAGCACCATGATGAAAAAACGCTTACGGCTGGGCGTCACCAACGACGCCTGCCCGGTGAGGGTTTGCGGTTGCATGAGGGGGGTGCCTCTTCTTATGTTTATTGAGGTCGTTCCAAGACTGGCGCTAACCCTGTAGGAGCCGGCTTGCTGGCGATAGCGGTGTGTCAGGCACCATCAATATTGAATGATGTGCCGCTATCGCCAGCAAGCCGGCTCCTACAAGGGATCTGTGGTGGGTTAGAGATCACTCACCACTCGGCAAAACTGCCGTCGGCATGGCGCCAGATCGGGTTGCGCCAGCGGTGGCCGATGGCCGCGCGTTCGATCACATATTCCTCGTTGATCTCGATGCCCAGGCCCGGGCCATTCGGGATCTTCACGAAGCCCTTGTCGTAGTCGAACACCCGTGGGTCTTTGACGTAGTCGAGCAGGTCGTTGCTCTCGTTGTAATGGATGCCCAGGCTCTGCTCCTGGATGAACGCGTTGTAGCAAACCGCGTCCAGTTGCAGGCAGGCCGCCAGGGCAATCGGACCCAGCGGGCAATGCAGCGCCAGCGCGACGTCGTAGGCTTCGGCCATGTTGGCGATCTTGCGGGTTTCGGTGATGCCGCCGGCGTGGGAGGCATCCGGCTGGATGATGTCGACGTAGCCTTCGCTGAGCACGCGCTTGAAATCCCAGCGCGAGAACAGCCGCTCACCCAAGGCAATCGGCGTGCTGGTCAGCGGCGCCAGCTCCTTCAGCGCTTCATAGTTTTCACTGAGCACCGGCTCTTCGATGAACATCAGCTTGTACGGATCAAGCTCCTTCATCAGCACCTTGGCCATGGGCTTGTGCACCCGGCCATGGAAGTCCACGCCTATGCCGACGTTCGGGCCGACCGCATCGCGCACGGCCGCGACGTTGGCCAGGGCCTGGTCAACCTTGTCGAAGGTGTCGAGGAATTGCAGCTCTTCGGTGCCGTTCATTTTCACCGCGGTGAAACCACGCTCGACCGCCTCTTTCGCCGCACGCGCCGTGTCCGCCGGACGGTCGCCGCCGATCCACGAATACACACGAATCTTGTCCCGCACCTGACCACCCAGCAGATCGCTGACCGACACACCCAGCGCCTTGCCCTTGATGTCCCACAAGGCCTGGTCGATACCGGCCAGGGCGCTCATGTGGATCGCGCCGCCACGGTAGAAGCCGCCTCGGTACAGCACGGTCCAGATGTCTTCGATGTTGCGTGGGTCCTTGCCGATCAGGTAGTCGGACAATTCTTCAACGGCGGCGGCAACGGTGTGGGCGCGACCTTCGACCACGGGCTCGCCCCAACCGGTCACGCCCTCGTCGGTTTCGACCTTGAGGAAGCACCAGCGCGGCGGAACGATGAAGGTAGTCAGTTTGGTGATTTTCATCTTTTGGCTCTCTTATTAGATGCAGCGCGCTCGGCGCTCAAAGAAGTCTTAGCGAAGGGCTTTCCAGGCAGCGACGTAGACCTTGGCATTGGCCGCCACTTGCAGAGGGGTCATGCCCGGTTTGAACAGACCGGAGCCGAGGCCGAAACCTTTGACGCCAGCGTCGATGAACGACTGCATGTTGTCCGGTGTGATACCGCCGACCGGCGCCAGAATGGTTCCGGCAGGCAATACGGCGAGCCAGGCTTTGACGACTGCCGGGCCCATCTGCTCGGCAGGGAACAGCTTCAGCACATCCGCGCCTTCAGCCAGCGCGGCAAAAGCCTCGGTCGGTGTAGCGACACCTGGCGACAGGTAAAGCCCCGCCGCTTTCGCTGCGCGCAGGACTTTCGGATCGCTGTGGGGCATGACAATCACCTGGCCGCCCGCGGCTTTCACCTGCTCGACCTGTTCCGGCGTCAACACCGTGCCGGCACCGATCAGGCAATCGGCAGGCAAGGTACTGCGCAGGATGCGGATACTTTCGTACGGCTCAGGGGAATTGAGCGGCACTTCAATGACGCGAAATCCGGCGGCGTACAGGACTTCGCCAATGGCGGCGGCCTCCTGTGGACGCAGGCCGCGCAGGATCGCGATCAGGCCGTTTTGCGCCAGCGCTTGTTTGAGCATGTCAGGTCTCCAGGCAGGTTTAACGGGATGCGGTGGACGTGACCAGGCCGGCAGCGAGCGCCAGTTGCCACAATCCGCGTTCGGTGGCCTGTTCGGCCAGGGTTACCCGGGCAAAACCGCAGGCATCGAGCGCGCGGCTGTAGCGGGCACAGAGTTGGGTATTACCGATGAGGATGATCGACGGCAGATGCACGCTGTTGCGGCGGCGTCGCTGCACGCAAGCCAGGGCCGCCAACTCGTGGCCGATCAGCAGGCCGGAGAGGTAGTCCGCCTGGGCGGTGGCGCTCAATTCGCCGGTCAGCCCCAAGCTGCGGGCGCTGAACAGGGTCGACAGCGGGCCGGTTTCGCCGTCCGCCGACAACGCGACCTGCACACCGCGATCAAATGCGTCGCCATCGAAGGACCCACCACGCTGTTGGGTGCGCCCGAGAATGCTGTGCTCGCTGAGCACGGCGAACACTTCGCCGGTCATGAACGTATCGAAATGCACGATGCAACCGTCGGCCACTTCCACCCATTTCGAATGGCTGCCCGGTAGGCCGATCAGCAGATCAGCGCCCGCCCCGCCCGCCAGGTTTTGCAGTACACCGAGCACCTGGGTTTCTTCGCCGCGCATCACGTTCGGCAAACGCGAACGCTGGATAACGCCGGGCACAATGTGCACATCGACACCGCGCACGCTGCGCACGGTTTGCAAGGAAGTACCGAGAGTGGCGACGTTTGCCGGCGTGTCGCGGTAAGCAGCTTCGCACCAGCCCTGGGCGCTGCCGACCATGCCGCAGGCAATCACCGGCAATTGCGGCTGCGCATCGAGCCAGTCGCCGCACGCCTCATCGAAGGCCAGTTCGAAACCATCGGTGCATTCGCGGCCGCCAATGATTCGCGGCGCCTTCGGCAGCTGCATGATCCCCGACGACAGCGATCGCTGTTCGAGCACTTGCCCGCCTTCAGCCAGTTTGTAAGCACGTAATGAGGTTGTCCCCCAGTCGAGCGCGATCAATTGCGCCTGCATCGCTTCACCTGTTTTGGTTTTTGGCTGTGAGTGAGCTGGACTATAAACCTGGGCAGGGGAAAATCTCAATATATAAATATCAATCCCATATTATGAGACACTACAAAAAAAATCGCAGCTCGAAGGCTGCGATCTTTTAAACGCGATCAGTTCAGTTGCCCGCGGCGAAATCCCGCAGCACCGCGCCATCCATCCGATAGCGAACCCACTCCTCCTGCGGCTGCGCCCCCAGGGACTTGTAGAAGTCGATGGCCGGCGTATTCCACTCCAGCACGCTCCACTCGAAACGGCCGCAGTCGTTGGCGCAGGCGATTTTCGCCAGATGCCGCAGCAGGGTCTTGCCCGCACCGCCGCCGCGCTGTTCCGGGGTGATGTACAGGTCTTCGAGGTACAGGCAATTGCTACCCAGCCAGGTGGAATAGCTGAAGAAGAACACCGCGAAACCGATGGGTGCACCCTCGCGCAGGCAGATCAGGCCATGGGCGGTGGCGCCTTCGCTGAACAGGCTGCGCTCGATGTCGGCAACGCTGGCGATGACTTCATGGCGGGCACGTTCGTAGTCGGCCAGTTCAGTGATGAACGCGAGGATTTGCGGTGCGTCACTGGGGGTCGCCGGGCGGATTTCGATCGTCATGGACGTGCCTTGTCAAAAGTGGAAAACGCCATACTAAGTCGGCGCGGTACTTGTGGCGAGGGGGTTTGCCTGTGGCGAGGGGGCTTGCCTGTGGCGAGGGGGCTTGCCCCCGTTGGCCTGCGAAGCAGGCCCTTTCTCAGCGATTGCGTTACACCAGAAAGACTCCAGTGTTTTTATTGGGGTTGCTGCGCAACCCAACGGGGGCAAGCCCCCTCGCCACAAAAGCGCTCTTATGGCAGATCGTTACTCCGGCAGGCACTAACCCTGGCATCGATAACCTCGGACCTAACATTCGCGCGCTGCATGGTTAGATAGCAACGCTGCTCATTTTTCCGGTCAAGGAACCGCGTCATGTCTACCGCAACACCCCCAGTTTCAAGCAAGTTATTCGGCCTGTTTTGCCTCGCCAGTTACCTGTTGTCGTTGTCCTATGGCTCGACTTTTTTGCTGTCGCTGTTGGTCAGCTCACGCGGTGGCAACGAGCACGACGCCGGCAGTGTGATTTCGGCGGCGATGCTCAGCACCTTTGCGGCGGTGATTGTGTCCGGCCATTTGTCCGACTTGCTCGGTGCCGCCCGATCCGTGGCGTTGTTCGGTGTATTGCTGGTGGCGGCCAGCCTGGGTTTCGCCCTGACGCCGGGTTTCGGCCAGCTGTTGTTGTTTTTCGGCCTGCTGCTGGGCCTGGGCTGGGGCGTGTTCTACACGCTTGGGCCGATCATCGTGGCGAGCCTGGTGACGCCCGCACAACGCGCCAAGTACTTCGCCCTGCTGTCGGGCAGCATGATGACCGGGATCGGCAGCGGTCCATTGCTCGGTCGCGCGGCGAGTGCGCTCGGTTATCCGGTGACGGCGGCGTTCTACCTGGCCGCGCTGGCCAGCCTGATCGGTGTGCTGCTGTTCTGGCGCCTGGATCGGCAGTTGAAACAGGCGAACACCCAATCAACCAGCGTGTCGCGGATTTCCTGGCGCGCAGCAGGTCAGGTCCTGTCGTCCCGGGCCATTTTCCCGATCATCATGGTCGGTCTAGGCGGCTGCGTGTTCGGCGGCCTGTCGAGCTTTCAAACCAGTTACGCGGCGGCGCGCTCACTCGACTATTCGTTGTTCTTCCTCGGTTTCATGAGCGCGGCGATCAGCGGCCGCATGCTGGTTGCCGGGTTCGTGGTCAAGCGCGATCCATTGCGCGCCTCGTGCCTGCTTTCGGGGCTGATGCTGGCATCGATCGTGATGTTCGGTTTTGTCGTCGACAGCAGCGTCAGCTACGTCCTCGCGGCGGTGATGCTCGGGATCGGTTACGGCCTGACTTACTCGGTGATCAACGGCCTGGCCGCCAATGAAGCGCCGAACGGCACCACCGCGCAATCCTTGCTGCTGTTCAGCCTGTCGTACTTCATCGGCGTGTTCGGCTTCCCATTGCTGGCCGGGAAAATCATCGTCGAGCAAGGCATGGCCACACTGTTGCTCACGGTGTTGGCGGTTGCCTCGTTCAACTGGCTGATCACCGTGGGTCGGTTGATCTGGCGTCGGGTGACCACGACCAAGGCGCTGCAGCAAGCCTGAGCCGTTCGTCGCGAATAATGCACCCATCCGGACCGAGGACGGACTAATCAGGTAAGGACTCTACTCGTTGGAGACAACACCATGATCCTGTCCAGGTTGACCGCCCTCGCCCTCACTGCTCTGCTGTCCTCTGCCGCGTTCGCCGGGACCATCGGCTCGAGCACCGGCCCGACCAACCCGGTGGAAAAGCCCAGGGCCCCCGCCATTCAGAGTGCCCCCGGGATGAACACCGACGGCACCACGATCGATCAAAACCTCCCCCCCTCCACCGGCACCGATCCACGCACCCAGGGCAATGACATGGGACGTCAGGGCGGGACGAATCTGCCTGACAGCAAAACCCCCAGCAGCGGCGGCCTCGGCTCAAGCACCACCGAGGACAAGGAAAGCCATATGCGCGAATAGTGAACCCGGGGAAAACCGCATGCCTCGCCAAGATCTGTGCCAAACGCAGACCCCTGCAGGAGCGAGCTTGCTCGCGATGGCGGCAGATCAGCCGCTGAAGGTCTTACTGATCAACTCATCCACTTCAGCCACCCCCGGCGAAGTCGCCGGCCCCCAGCGGGTGACCGCCAGCGCCGCTGCCGCATTGGCCCGCCGCGCCGCATCAAACGCCGACAAGCCCTGCGCCAGCCCCGCCACAAACACACCGGCATGGGCATCGCCGGCGCCGTTGCTGTCCACTGCGTCGACCTTGAATCCCGGCACATGCCGGCGCTCGCCGCCCTGGCTGATCCAGCAACCGTTGGGCCCGTCGCGCACCACCATCAGCACCCCGACCGGCAAATGTTCGGCCAGGCAATCCAGCGCCTGGGCAATGTCCGACGCGCCGGTAAATTTCAGCGCTTCCACGGCATTGCTGGTCCACACATCGATGCGCCCGAGCAAGGCTTGCATCAGCGGCGCGTCCGGCGAATCCACCAGCGGGCCCGGATCGAACACCACATTGACGCCATCCGACAGCGCCAGCACCCAATCCACCAGCGCTTGCGCCTTGCCCACGTGCAGCAGGCTGTAGCCGCTGACATAGACGTAATCGCCCGCCTCGGCCGGCACGCTGGCCAGATCCTGTGCGCTTAACTCGCCTTCGGCGCCGATGTAGGAGACGAAACTGCGCTCGGCCGAAGCGTCCGTGATGGCCACGCACAGCCCGGTGTCGCGCTCGGCGCGGCCAGCAATGCCAATACGGATACCTTCGGCGTTCATCGCGTCACGGGCCAGATCACCGAAGCGTCCGCTACCGTGGCGGCCAAGGTAGACCACCGGCAGACCATTGCGCTGAGCAGCGGCCATCACATTGAAACCACCGCCGGCTTCGAAACTGGCGGACTGCGCCAGCACGTCACCGCCCGCCTCGGGTAGTTTGTCCACGGCCATGACCAGGTCGATGATGACCTGACCGGTGTGCAGCATTCTAGGCATGAGCATTCTCGATCATGGCGGCGCGGCGATCCCTGGCCCCGCCGAGTACAAAGTAAATCCCGCCAGCGACCACGAAGGTCACGATCCAGCCGAGGCCGTTGTGGCCCAGCCATGAATCGGACAGAAAACCTTTGAACCAGACGTTTTGCGCGGTGGTGCCGATGGTGGTGAAACTGAAACCCAGCACAATGGCGATCGCCCACGCGCCGAATGCGCGCCACTCGATGCCGCCGCGATACCAGTAGGCACTGCTCGGGCTGACGTCCAGCAGGTCCTTGGGGCTGTAGTAGTGACGGTGAATCAGGTCGACCACGAAGATCCCGACCCACGCCGTGATCGGCACCGCCAGCAGGGAAATGAAGGTAATGAACGGACCGTAGAAGCTGTCGGCGATCAGCATGAAGTAGATCGAACCGGCGAAGATCGCGACGATGTCGACCACCACGGCATAGACGCGCTTGACCTTCAGGCCGAGGGTCAGCGTGGTCAGGCCGGCGGAGTACACCGACAGGTTGTTCGACAGCAGCAGGCCGCCGAAGGCAGTGATCAGGTACGGCACGGCCATCCAGGTCGGTAGCATGTCGCGGATCGCGATGATCGGGTCAGTGGCTTGCGCCAGGTCGTTGTTGCCCACCGACAGCAAGCCGCCAAGGGTGATCAGCAGCACCAGCGGAATCCCCGCACCGAACGCCGCCGACGCTACCAGGCGCACGGCCTTGACGCTGCGGTGCTGGTAGCGCGACATATCCGCGCCCGCATTGGCCCAACCGATGCCGGTGCCGGCGGCCATGGTGCCGACGCCGATGATCATCGCGCTGAGCGGTGCAGGCGTGGCGTTGAACACCGCGCTCCAGTCGATGGTCGCGCAGAGGAAACCACCGACCAGAATGTTCAGCGCGCCGAACACATAGGTCGCCCACTTCTGAATCACCAGCAAAGTCGCATGGCCGAGGCCGGACACCGACAAGGTCAGCAGCACGAAAATCGCGATGAACACCAGGGTCAACACCGGCGCGCTCTTGGCTTCCACTGGCGAGCCGAACAGGATCGAGCACAGCGACAGCAGCACGAACGCAGCGGTGGTGGTGTTGACCGTTTCCCAGCCCAGGCGCGACATCAGCGAGACCAGCGTCGGGCCGATGTTGCCGCGCACACCAAAGATCGCTCGCGACAGGGTCAGGCTCGGTGCACGGCCACGACGGCCGGCGATGGAGATGATCCCGACCACCGCGAAGGAACCGGCGGCACCGAGGATCGCGACAATGATCGCCTGCCAGATCGCCAACCCGCGAAAGGCCACGAGGGTCGCGCCCAGCGGCAGGCCGAGGATGGAAATGTTGGCGGCGAACCAGACCCAGAACAGTTGCAGCGGATGCCCGTTGCACTCGGATTCCGGCACCGGTTCGATGCCACGGGTTTCCAGTTGCCCGGCGCTTTGCCCGGCGTTGGTTGAACTCATGAAAAATGCTCCTGTTGCCATTTGTTGTGGTTGTGGGCAATTCGGGAAATCGACACAACAGCCCGGCCATCCTGGCCAAGTTCGTGCGCTCCTTTACGTGTGAAAAATCTTGATTGCGCGGTGCGCCCTTCGCGAGCAAGCCCGCTCCCACAGGGAAAGCGAAAACCTCAAGGCACATGCAGTACCTGTGGGAGCGGGCTTGCCCGCGAAGGCGCCAGTCCAGTCAACGCAAAGCAAGAAGCCCTATCACAAGAGGTTCAAGCTCCAGATCATTGACGGACTTGACCATGTCGATCATCTCGACCGGCCAGCTCTCAAGACCCAGGCAGGCGCCAAGCATCGCGCCCAGGATCGCCGCGATGGTGTCCGTGTCGCCACCCAGGCTGGCAGCCATGCACAGTGCATCGAAGGCGTTCATTTCACCGATGGCCACTTGCTGGGCCAGGGCGAACGACACCACCACTGACTCCTGGGAAGCCACCGATGTGCCGATCACGTCGTACAGCAAATCGGCGAGCAGCCCATTGTCACTGTCGACACTGATGCTGCGCGCCCAACTGATGCGCGAGGCAATTCGTCCACCGGCCACCCAGTGACCGTGGTTTTCCGCTTGCTGGGCGATTTGCTGGCCGAGGTTCAAGGCCTCGCCCAGGTCCATGCCGTTGATGCCGGCCGACACCACCGCCGCCACCGCCGCCGCGCTGGAGATCCCCAGCGTGGTGTTGTGAGTGACCTGACAGGCCTGCACGACAGCCTCAATGAAACGCTGCGGATTGGCGACGTTCGCCGCGATCCCTACAGGCGTAATGCGCATCGCCGCGCCATTGGTGGTGCCGTAGCGCCCTGCCTCTTCCGGCGAATGACCGGCGAGGATCATCTCGATGGCGCGTTTGGTCGAAGGACCGAGCAAGTCCTGCGAGCCTTTGGCCTGCATGACGGCTTCCCATTCGATCAGGCGTTGCGCGAGCACCGACGGTTCGATCTTGCCCTTGCCTTCAATCAACAACTGGCCGACCAGGATGGCCTGTTCGGTGTCGTCGGTGATCGAGCCCTTGGGCATGTTCGCGGCGATCGGCTGATCGGGGCCGGCGTCCTCAAGATTGGTGATTTCGCCGAAGCGCGCCTGGACTTGTGCGCGACTCAGGGATTGGGTCGGCATGCCCAGTGCATCGCCCAGGGCCAGGCCATAGAACGCGCCCAGGGCACGATTGAGCGCAGTCATTTCGAATGTCCAAATTGCAGGTGCAGGCGGAAGTGCACGGGATCGAGCAGGCTTTCGACCTGTTCCATGAAACGGTTTTGCCGGTCATAGGTGGTCCGCAAGGCCTTGAGGAACACCGTGCCGACCGGACGTCCCAGTAGCTCGGCGTCTTCGGCATTCAACGGCTCGGCGCCGATCCACTGATCGCCACGTTCACCGATGTAGCCGTAGGCGGCCAGGGTGATGGTCAGGGAGTTGTCGATCAGTCCCACACGCGGCAGGCTTTCCAGGCCGCCGGTCGCGGGCATCAATGAACGTTCGAGAGAGACCAGCGTGCCGTCATTGGAGCGGCGACGACGGTCGAGGGTGATGAACTGGTCGGTGCCGAAACGCGGCAGCAGATCAGGACGGGTTACCGCCTCCAGCCGCAACACTTCGGTATTGACCAGCGCCCCGCTGTCGGCCAGCGCCTGCGCCCAGCCGCTGCGCTGGTCGAGTACCACGCCATCAAACGTGACGATGGAACCCACCCCGCTCTGCGTCGCGATGTAGTTGCGCCGTTTCAATTCGGCCAGGGCCTCACGCAAAGTGCCTCGGCTGACTTTGAATTCCTGAGCCAACTGATGCTCGCCCGGCAACTGAAAGCCGTCCTCCAGGAGGCCGCTTTCGATGCGCCGGATGAGTTCGTCGACCACCCGTTGTTTCTTGTCAAATCGTACCTGTCTAATCATGTACAAAGTGATAACCGAAACGGGTTCGGGCGGGCAAGAAAAATTTCAGGGAGGTGACGGAAGGAATGGCGCAAGGACCAGCGGTCGACACAGTTCAACTGTGGGAGCGGGCTTGCTCGCGAAGACGTCAGCACATCCAACATCGATGTCACCGACAGATCGCTTTCGCGAGCAAGCCCGCTCCCACAGGAGATCACCTGTACCTTCAGACTTCGGTGGTCAGCGTTGTTTGAGGCGGTCAATCACCACCGCCAACAACAAAATCGAACCCCGAATCACATACTGGTAAAACGTATCAATGTTCTTCAGGTTCATCGCATTCTCGATGATCGCCAGGATCAGTACCCCGGCGATCACGTGCCGGATCATGCCAATCCCGCCACTCAACGACACCCCGCCCAACACGCAGGCCGAGATCACGGTCAGTTCGAAACCCTGGCCGATCATCGGTTGGCCCGAGGTCATGCGCGACGCCAGGATCACCCCGGCCAGCGCACCGATCACGCCGTGCACGGCGAAGATGATGATCTTGGTCCGGTCGACATTCACACCCGCCAGCAACGCCGCTTCCTGGTTGCCGCCGATGGCCATGGTGTTGCGCCCGTAGGTGGTGTAGTTCAGCAGCCAGCCGAAGAACAGGAAGCAGACAATGGTGATCAGGATCGGCACCGGCACGCCGAACATCTGGCCGTTACCGAAGACGAAGAACGATTCCTGGGACACCCCCACCGCCTTGCCGTTGGCGAAGATGTAGGCCAGGCCACGCACGATCTGCATGGTCGCCAAGGTGGTGATCAACGCGTTGACTCGCAGCTTGGCAATCACGATGCCATTGATCAGCCCCACGATCAGTCCCATCACCAGCGCCGCACAGACGCCGAGAAACACGCTGTCGGTGTCGCGCATCACCACCGCCGCGACCACCCCGGCACAGGCGATCACCGAGCCCACCGACAAGTCGAAATGCCCGGACGCCAGGCAATACAACATGGTGCACGCCGCGATCCCGGTGGTGGAAATCGCCAGGCCCAAGCCACGCATGTTCAGCGGCGAGAGGAAGTTGTCGATCAGCAAGGTGCAGGCGACAAAGATGCCGACGGCCGCCAGCAGCATGACCCAGTCATCGAGGAAGCGCCGCATATCCAAGGGTTTGCGCGTGGTCGGCAGGGTGTTGTTTTGGGTTGTCATCATAGTCACCTCTCAGTTCGCCGTGCCGTCGGCGCGTTGGCGCGGCAAAGCCAGTTGCAGCAGGTTGGATTCGTTGGCCTGGTCGCGGCTCAGTTCGCCGCGCATCGCGCCTTCACACAGCACCAGGATGCGGTCGGAAATACCCATCACTTCCATCAGGTCGCTGGACACGACAATCACCGCGATCCCCTCGGCCGCCAGGTTATGGATGATCTGATAGATCTCGGCCTTGGCTCCGATGTCGATGCCGCGGGTGGGTTCGTCGAGCAGCAGCACCTTCATCGGCATCGACAACCAGCGGCCGAGAATGGCCTTCTGCTGATTACCGCCGGAAAGAAACCTGATCTGCTGCCCGGCGTGTGGCGTTTTCACCTTGAGCGCCCTGATCTGCTGGTCGGCGTTGTCCTTCTCCCACAGGCCACGCAACAGGCAGCCGAAGGTGGAATGGGCGCCGCGTGCGCTGATGTTGATGTTCTCGGCGACGCTGGCCAGCGGCAGGATGCCTTCCTTCTTGCGGTCCTCGGGGCACAAGAGGATCCCGGCGGCAATCGCGTCCCTAGGTGAACGCAGCTTCAGTTCATGGCCACGAAGCTTCAGCTGTCCGGCGCTGTTGCGCGCCAGGCCGCTGAGCAGGCGCAACAGCTCGGTACGACCGGCACCGACCAGCCCGAACAGCCCAAGGATTTCGCCTTTGTGCACCTCGAAACTCACCGGCTCACGCAACCCCGGCCCGAGCAAACCGTCGACCTTGAGCGCCACCGCACCGCGCTGACGGGGGCGGTAATCGTAGATGTCCTGGATGTCGCGCCCGACCATGCAGGTGACCAGTTGATCGTGGGTCAGCTGGCTCATGTCGTCGAACGTGCGCACATAGCGCCCATCCTTGAACACCGTCACCGCGTCACAGATGCGGAACACTTCTTCCATGCGATGAGAGACATAGAGCACCACTTTGCCCTCGTCGCGCAGCCGGCCGATGATCGCCATCAAGCGCTCGATCTCTCGCGCCGAAAGGCTGCTGGTGGGTTCGTCGAAGGCAATCACATGGGCACCCCGGGACAACGCCTTGGCGATTTCCACCAGTTGCCGCTGGCCGAGGGACAGGCGCCCGACTTTCTCTTGCGGGTCGATTTCATCGGCCAGGCCCTTGAGACAGGCCAGTGCCTGCTGACGCAAGGTGCCGCGATTGATCAGGCCGAAACTGGCCGGCAAATGCCCGAGAAACAGGTTCTCGGCCACGGTCATTTCCGGCACCAGATGCAGCTCCTGGTGGATCACCGCGACGCCACTGCCGATGCTGTCGGCGGTGGACTTGAAGTCCATCGTCCGCTCACCGATCTGCAAGGCGCCGCTGCTGGGTATGTAGGCCCCGCCGAGGATCTTAAGCAGCGTCGACTTGCCGGCACCGTTCTCGCCCATCAAGGCATGAACCTGCCCCGGATGGGCGACAAAGCTGATGTTGTCCAGCGCCTTCACCCCGGGAAAGGTCTTGCCGATCCCGTTGAAGCGCAAGCTGCCGCTGTGTTGTTGTGTATTTGTTTGCGCGTGCATAACCCACCTCTTCACACCGATCAGGCGACCCCGTCGCCGGGGCCACCGCTGAAATCAAACGACCGTCAGTTCCACAGGCCGATCTTTTCCAGCTCCTGCTTGAAGTTGTCGCGGGTGATCAGCGTCACGTCGTCCATGGCGGTGAATTTCGCCGGTTCTTTGCCGGTGGTGACCCACTCGTACATCATGCTCGCGGTGTTGTAGCCCTCGATGTGCGGGCTCGGCAGCATCGAGCCGTAGAAACCGCTGTCGGGTTTCTTCAGCTCGCCGATGGCGTCGGTACCATTGATACCGATGCCGATCACGTTGGCCGCAGCGAAACCGGCGCTCTCGGTGGCACGTACGCCGCCGAGCACGGTGTTGTCGTTCATGCCGCCGATGATCAGGTTCTTCGCCGCACTCGGCAGTTTCACCAGGGCCGAGTTGGTGGCGTCCATGCTGCCCGGTACGTCGAGAGTCTTGAGGGCCGAGAACAGGATGTGGTCCTTGGGCATGCCGGCATCTTCCAGCGCCTTCACCGAACCATCGGTGCGCTTCTTGCCGGTGTCGAGTTCGTTGTAGGTGTTGATCACCGCGTAGGTGTCTTTCCAGTCCCAGCCGCGCTTCTTCGCTTCGGTGGCCATGGCATTGCCTTGTTTCTGGCCGACTTCGAACGCAGCCATGCCGAGGTACGGTACGTCTTCCATGAACTTGCCGCTGGCATCGACGAAACGGTCATCGACCGCAATCACTTTCAGCCCGTTGAGCTTGGCCTTGGCCATGATCGCAGGTCCCAGGGATACGTCCGGCGGGCAGATCACGAAACCCTTGGCGCCGTTGGCGGCGAGGCTGTCGATGGCGGATAGGGTTTTCTCCCCGTCCGGTACGGCGATCTTGATCAGGGTGAAGCCCTTCTCTTTCCCGGCCTTTTCGGCAAAGGCCCATTCGGTCTGGAACCAGGGTTCTTCGGCTTGCTTGACCAGGAAACCGATTTTCACTTCCTCGGCCGCCAGCAGCGTGCTGCTCAGGCTGACCGCCGAGACCGCCAACGCGGCACAGCACAGGGAACGGATAGCATGACGACGATTCATAAGCTGACTCCTTGTTATTGTTCTTGAGCGTTCTTTGAAAGCGTTCTTCGTAAACCAATGGGCGGTAAAGCCGCGCTGCCAATAGTCATATCGTATGATGATTGGATTTCAGACGTAGTAGTGCGCCTGAAAGCCCGATCACTCAGTCGTGGTACATCACCGAGCGCCCGCCATCGATGGTGATGCACGAGGCATTGATGAACGGTGCTTCATCGCTGGCCAGGAACACGGCGGTCATTGCCACTTCGATCGGCTGGCCGATGCGGCGCGGCGGGTGCAGGTCAAACGCGCGCTGGCGCTCGGCGTGGGGGTCGGTGAAGCCGTTCCAGTAATCGACGTTGATCTGGGTTTCGATGTAGCCCGGCGCGATGGCATTGACGCGAACACCCTTGGCCGCATATTCGATGCCCAGCGCGCGGGTCAGGCCGAGCAGGCCGTGCTTGGCCACCGGGTACGGGAAGCAACCCGGAATGATGTGGCTGGAATGGGTGGACGCAATATTGATGATGCTGCCGATGCCCTGCTCGACCATCTGCGGCAACACCGCCTTGCAGCCGTACCATGCACCGTCCAGGTCAATGGCAAAACAGCGACGCCAGTCTTCCTCGGTCATTTCCAGCGGATCACGGAACACGTTGACCCCGGCGCAGTTGACCAACACATCGATCCGGCCATGCAGGTCGATTGCCAGCCTGGCCATGGCGTGCAGATCCTGCTGACGCGACACGTCGGCCTTGATCGCCACCACGTCGGCACCTTTGTCTCGCCAGTGAGCTGCGACTCTCTCGACTTTTTCGGCCTGAATGTCGCTGATGATCAACTTGGCCTGCTGGGACGCGAAGGTCGCCACAATCGCTTCGCCAATGCCCTGGGCGGCACCGGTCAGCAACACGACCTTGTTTTTCAGGCGCTCGCCCTTGGGTGGTTCGGGTACCGGTGGCAATGACAGTGGTTCAGCCATGGATCAAGACTCCTGTTCGAAAACACGACGAAAACCGGGCATCTGTCGATGTCCGGTCAAAAGGCGTTAAGGAAGAAACAGGTGAAAGCGTAAACGTTTCAGCTCGGAAACGGCCTGAGGCAGTGTCTCCGCAAGGGAGCATGGGGGAACTTCGCTGCATCACTTCACCTGTTTTGTTTTTTTAAGTGTGAGTGCATGTACCTGGTGAGGCCGACTATAAACCCGGCCCGCGATAAATCTCAATATATATATTTGCATCCCATATTTAGGGATCTATCCAGCGAAACGCGTGCAATGCTTTCCAGGCACATCCACTGGCATCGACAACACGGCCCCATCCAACGGATGGCCCAGCGGACTTGCCGCGCTGGTGATGTACAGGGTCTTCAGGTCTGTGCCGCCAAACACGCAACTGGTGGGACGACTGATCGGCAGTTCAATGATCCGATCGACTTTGCCGTCCGGGTTCAACCTGAGCAGGCAGCTGCCATCCCAACGGGCATTCCAGATAAAACCTTCGGCATCCATCGCCGAACCGTCCGGGCCGCCACGCGCGTGCGCACCCAACCAGACTTGCGGCGCATCGAGGGCTCCGTCGGTACGGATGAAATGTCGATACAGGGTGCCTTCGAGGCTGTCACCGAAGTAAACGCTGGTGGCGTCATCGCTCCACAGCAACGTGTTGGGAATGCCCAGGTTGCGCAACAACGGCACAACCCGTCCGGCGCGATCGATGCGAAACAGCCCACCCGAACGATGGACGATGGGCAGGTCTTCGCCGTGTTCTCCGATATTGTTTTGCATGGTGCCAAGCCAGAGCCGGCCCAGGGCGTCGCAGCGAGCTTCGTTGGGGCGGTTGCCCGATTGCGGATCGGCCACGCAGAACAATGTCAGGCGCGGTTCCAGGCCTGGAGAGTCGAGATCGAGCCGATACACGCCGCTGCTCAGTGTCACCAGCGCGTCGCCGCTTTCGCAGGGAATGAACGCCGATACGTGCTCCGGCATCTGCCAGATCTGCACGTTGGCGCCGATCAAGCGCAACGCCTGTTTACCGGCGATATCCACCCAGTACAGGGCCTGGGTGGGCGCATCCCAGAACGGGCCTTCGCCCAGTTTCGCCCGATGTCCGGTAACCGCCGTCAACGTCATGAAACCTCCTGCATTGTTCTTGTTTTTATGATGTAGGAGCTAGCTTGCTGGCGATGATGTGTCAGTCGACATCGCCGTAGCTGATACACCATCGCTGGCAAGCTAGCTCCTACAGTAGTTCGAGTTTTCAACTGGCCTTTTTATCGGCCATGACTTGCGGGTAGTAACGCTTGATCGCCAGGTCGGCGTTATCGATCAGGGTCATGCAGGCCCAGACACCCCGGGCGGTATCACGGGCCGCTATGGCCTCGGCCAGGTCCCGGTGGATCGGCAAGGTGCGACGCAATTCATCCGGGTCGGCGGCGGACACTTCAAAGGCCACCGCCAGCAACGCGCCGAGGGCCGGAACCATTTGTTCGATGAATTGATTGTGGCTGGCAGCGAGAATGCACTCGTGGAAGAACTGGTCGGCACGGTTGTAATCGATGCCGCTGTCCACCGCACGCTCCAGCGCGTTGCAGGCCAGCAGGATTGCATTCACTTGTTCGCCGGTTGCGCGCTCGCAGGCCCAGCGCACGGCCATGGGTTCAATGGTGCGGCGCAGGTCGAGCAAATCGTCGACGAAGTTTTCCGGCAAGCCGCTGCGTGACAACCAGCCGACGACTTGGGGATCGAAGAGGTTCCAGCGTCGCACCGGTAACACCCGCGTGCCGACTTTCGGACCGACCTCGAGCATGCCTTTGGCAACCAGGGTCTTGATCGCTTCGCGGATGACCGTGCGGCTCACGCCGAGTTGTTCGCCAAGGTCGGCTTCGACCTTGAGGGACTCACCCGGCTTGACCTGCCCCGTGGCGAGCCAGCATCCCAGCCAGTCAACCGTCGACGCATGAAAGCTGCTGGACATGGACACCTCAAGGTCGAACGCGATGGAAGCTCACGCTAATCATCATATGATTGAGTGTCAATTTGATTTTATAGAGAACGACAGAGATCTACTTTGGGAGCGGGCTTGCTCGCGAAGACGGAGTCACATCCGACAACGATGTCGGCTGACCCGGCGCTTTCGCGAGCAAGCCCGCTCCCACAGGGTTTTGCGTCAGGGCTCAAGACCGATGGGGAAGAATTCGCCGCCGCTCCATACACCCAGCCAGCGCTGACCGTCGATCTCGCGACTCACCGCCAGCTCGACCAATTGATAGAACACGTTGCGGTGAATCAACGCCTCAAGATTACTGCGCACATGCACGTAAGGCGCTGGCTCCTGCGTGACCGGGTCGATGACCACGCGCATTGGATGCTCGGCGCCGGCCTCGGTGGTTTCATCGACGTTGGTGGTAAAGCGCAACACCCGCGCCTCGCCCTCGCCTTCCACGTCCACCGCGATTGCCACGAACGGCGCGTCGTCGACCTTGATGCCGACTTTTTCTACCGGAGTGATCAGGAAATAATCATCGCCGTCGCGGCGAATGATGGTGGAGAACAGCTTGACCATCGGCTTGCGCCCGATCGGCGTGCCCAGGTAATACCAGGTGCCGTCGCGGGCGATACGCATATCGATGTCGCCGCAGAAATCGGGATTCCACAGGTGCACCGGCGGCAAGCCTTTGGTCTTGGGGATTTGCCCCAGCAGGTCGTTGGCTTTTTGCGGGCCACTCATGGCGTTCTCCTTGGTTTTACTGGTCGCTGAGCCCCAGCAGGCTGCGCGCGTATTGTTCCAGCGGCGGGCCCATCAGGTCTTCGGGTTTTTTATCGTGGAACGTCAGTAAACCGCCACGACTCTTGATGGTCGCAGTATCAATCAAATACTGGGTGCTGGTCTCGATCAACATGATCTGAATCATACCGCTATCGATGCCAAGACGATCCAGGGCTTCCTGGTCCAGCCACTCGTCCGAGTTGCCGATACGGTCGTCAGACTTGGCAAATCGGGTGTAGAGCAGATAGTGCGCACCGGCGGCACGGGCTTCGCCCATGGCCTGGTCGAGGCCTTCCGGCGTACGGGCACGGCGGACCATCGGGAAGTATTCGACGAAGCCATCGAAGGCGACTTCGGCAATCACGTTGGGCCGTGGGTAAACGACGCTGCCCGGCGGCATGAAAGCGCCTTGGGCGATGTAGACGAACGAGTCCGGCTGGATGCGCAGGTTGTTTACGCGACGGCTGTCGCTGTGGTCGAGCAGCCCCGCATCGCTCATATGGTAACGAGTCCCTTCGGCCATATCGCTGATGTTCATGCAGCCACCAAGTGCCAAAACGGCCAGCAGCAAAACCAGGCTACGCATCCTATCCTCCAGAGGCCGGTGTCGGAAAACCGGCGAATGGCCGTTGGATGCAGCTTCCGCGCCAGTCCTTGAGCCTGTTTATATATCAGGACTGCGAATGATGATCTGTGGCGAGGGAGCTCGCTCCCGCTCGGCTGCGCAGCAGTCGTAAACCGCTGTATGCATTATGCCCGGTGCAACTTGGAAATGGTTTTGGGGTTGCTTCGCAACCCAGCGGGAGCAAGCTCCCTCGCCACAAAAGCTCCCAGTCACAAAGTCCGGTTCAGCCGCCGATAATCTTCATGACAGTCGCGCCGCCCGAGAATGCCACTTCCTGCTTGTCACCCAAGGCTTTGACCAGCAGTCGCTGCAGCGCGGGCAGCGCTTGATGACGCGGCTTGTCCAGCAGGTCGCCGATGTAATGGCGATTGCTCGACGACAGGCAGCCATGCAGCCACCCGGTGGAAGATAAACGCAAGCGTGAACAGGTCCGGCAGAAAGGCACGCTCTCGTTGGCGATCACGCCGAAATAGCCCTGGCCGGGAATTTCATAGCGAACGGCCGTCGCATCGACCGGGGCATCCGCCTGCAGGTATTCGTAGCGCTCGCCGATCAGGCTCAGCAGCTGCTGGAGGCTGACGAACTGCTGCAAAAAGGCATTGGAATCGTTGGCCAGGTGGCCCATGCGCATCAGCTCGATGAAGCGCAGTTCATAACCGCGCTCCAGGCAGTAGTCGAGCAGCGGCATCACTTGATCGAGGTTCTGCCCGCGCAGCGGCACCATGTTGACCTTGATCTTCATGCCGGCCGCACTGGCCTCGTTCATGCCGTCGAGCACGGTGGCCAGGTCGCCGCCCCGGGCAATGCCACGGAACGCACTGGCGTCGAGGGTATCGAGGGAAACGTTGAGGCGCCGAATGCCAGCGTTCACCAGCAGTGGCAGTTTCTTCGCCAGCAACTGGCCATTGGTGGTCAGGCTGATGTCCTCCAGGCCCATCTGCCCGACCGCCGTCATGAACGCTTCGAGTTTCGGGCTGACCAGCGGCTCGCCGCCAGTAATGCGCAGGCGCTCGATCCCCGCCGCTTCAATCAGATAAGCCACACCGCGCGCCATGGCTTCGGCCGACAACTCATCCTGCGCAGCCACCAGCCGCTTGCCGTTGGGCACGCAGTAGGTACAGGCGTAATTGCAGGCTGAGGTCAGGCTGATTCGCAAGTTGCGAAAACGCCTGCCTTGACGGTCAACGATCATGGTTACTCCGGCGGAAGAATATCGGGCTGCTAAAACTTGACTCAGAAATCAAGTTTTAGCAAGTCCTCTACCTGAGTATATTCCTGCGGCACTGCGCCAAGTAGCGAAATCATGGCGCAATAAGGCAACTGAATGGCTCAGCTGCCGGAAGTGTCGGTGTCGCGCTTGCGCTTGTTGCCCATGCGCACGCCGATATCCATGAGGAACTGGAAGAAACCTTCCTGATCTTCCAGCACATTGCTCCAGAACGGCGAGTGATACAGCGCCACGGCACCGTGCACCAGCGCCCAGGACGCGCAGTAATGGAAGTAAGGCGGCACGTCTTCGAGCTTGCCTTCGCTGATCCGGCCCTTGATCAGCAGGGTCAGGCGTTCGAAGTTCGAGGCACGGATCTTGTGCAGCTCCTCGATCATCTCCGGCACCTGGTTGCCCTTGACCACTTTTTCTTCGAGGCGGTCGAACAAGCGATAGCGTTGTGGATCGCGCATGCGGAATTCGAAGTAGGCCCGGGATAGGGCTTCCTTGTCCTTGTCGACATCGGCCGAATGCAACAGCTCGTTCAAATCGCGCTCGTAGTCGAGCATCAGGCGCAGATAGATTTCCGCCTTGGATTTGAAGTGCTTGTAGATCGTGCCTTTACCGATACCGACGGCATCAGCAATCATCTCGACGGTGACACTGTCTTCACCTTGTTCGAGGAACAGCTTGAGCGCGGTATCGAGAATTTCCTGCTCGCGGCGACGGAATTCACGGACCTTACGGGGTTCTTTATGCATAAGAAAAGGTCTGTCGGGGTCAAAATTCGAAGCCGCGTATTATGCCTAACTTACGCAAAAATGCACGGATCATCCGACCATATCTGCGCTTTCTGGTCATTCCGCGTACGTTTACAGGTTGATGAGAACTCTTCCGAAGCGCACGTATTCCAAATATGTTTAAAAACCCGGGCCGCTAAACTGGACGAGGCGCAATCCTGATCAATACTTGAACTGTCGGCGGGACATCTCCCCCAAGTGTTACGCCGATATTGGTACCAACGGACCGCGTGCCATTGTTTTACTCCTAATGGTCTTAACCCGGATTCACCCCCCAGAACCCGGGTTTTTTTTGCCTGCGATTTAACCTTTTACGTGTGCCAGCGGGAACAGCCGCTTGAAATTGGCGGTGGTCTGCTCGGCAAACCGCTCGTAGGGCTCACCACGCAACATTGCCAGAAATTCCGCAACTTCACGCACGTACTGCGGCAGGTTTGGCTTGCCGCGATAAGGGATCGGCGCCAGGTACGGCGAGTCGGTTTCCACCAGCAAGCGGTCGGCAGGCACCTTGCTGGCCACATCGCGCAACGCATCGGCATTGCGGAAAGTGACAATCCCGGACAGGGAAATGTAATAGCCCATGTCCAGCGCAGCCTTGGCCATTTCCCAGTCTTCGGTAAAGCAATGCAATACGCCCGCCTGGGGCAGCGCCGCTTCACGCAGCAAGTCCAGGGTATCGGTACGAGCGCCACGGGTGTGGATGATCACCGGTTTGCCGGTCTGCTGCGCCGCTTGCAGGTGCAGGCGGAAGGACTCCTGCTGCAACTCTGCCGCTTCCGGCTCGTAGTGGTAATCAAGGCCGGTTTCGCCAATGGCGACGACCCGCGGGTGATTGAGCTCGTGCAACAGCCAGTCCAGCGCCGGCGCGGCGCCTGGCTGCAAATCCAGAGGGTGTACGCCCACAGAGCAGTCGACGTCGTCATAACGCTCGGCCAGGGCCTTGACGTCGGCTGCGTTGTCCGCGCTGACGCCGATACACAGAAAGTGCCCTACCCCGCGCTGTCGGGCGGCATCCAGGGCAGCGTCCAGGGAGCCGTCGTGGGCGGCCAGGTCAAGGCGATCAAGGTGACAATGGGAATCTACGAGCATAAAGGGCTGCAACTTGTATCGAATGGGTGGGACGGTCGGGTTACTCGGAGTCTAGGCGCTGACAGTCATCGTTGGCCAGGCAACGACACCCACTGCACCAGCAATGCCTCCAGCAGCAAGGCCGGGTTGAGGTTGGCTTTGCTCAGGACTTTCTGGCGCTGGGCGAGTATCCAGTCCTGAATATCGAGGACTTTGCCCTGGGCGCTTTTCTGCGCCAGGTATTGCACGACCTTGCGCATGTCGGGCAGGCCGAGGCCGGCTTCGTCCTGGGTCAACTGATAACGCAGGATCAGGCTCGACCAATCGCAGAACCAATCGAACAGGCGCAGCATCGGAATGCTCTTCCACTCTTCGGCCAGTTGCGTTGGCGACTGCTGTTGCTTGAGGAGCTTTTTCACCCCTTCAACCACTTGCGCGCGTTGTTCACGCACGCCCTGGGCTTGAAGATTGACCGCCGCCAGTGGCGAACCGGCGGCCAGCGTCAGCAGTTCGACGCGCTCTTCTTCGGAACACTCCGGCAAAGCCTCGGCCAGCCACTTCAAGCTCATGGCCTCGCCCGGCAGCGGACAGGCCTGCTGCACGCAGCGACTCTTGATGGTTGGCAACAAACGGCTCGGCTGGTGGCTGACCAGCAACAGAACGGTATCGCCGGACGGTTCTTCGAGGCTTTTGAGCAAGGCGTTGGCGGCGTTGATGTTCATCGACTCGACCGGCTCGATCAGCACCACTTTGCGCCCGCCCAACTGCGCGGTCTGCACCACGAAACCGACCAGGTCGCGAACCTGGTCGACCTTGATCGCCTTGTCGGCTTCTTCCGGCTCCAGGATGTAGTTATCCGGATGGCTACCAGCCTTGAGCAGCAGGCAGGATTTGCATTCGCCGCACGCTTCCAGCGCGACCGGGCGCTGGCACAGCAAGCGGGCCATCAGGCGCTCGGCCAGTGCGCGCTTGCCGATCCCGGCCGGGCCATGCAGCAGATAGGCGTGTGCATGCTGGGCGCGACCGGCCAGTTGCTGCCAGAGGCTTTCCTGCCACGGATAGGCCTCAGCCACGGCTCAACTCCAGCAGGCGCGGCAGCAAGGTATCCAGCGATTGCTGGACCTGTGCCAACGGTTGGGCAGCATCGACCAGCACATAACGCGCCGGATCCGCCTCGGCCCGCTTGAGGAAGGCATTGCGTACGGCATCGAAAAAGGTCCGGCCTTCGAGCTCAAAGCGATCCAGGCGACCGCGAGCACTGGCGCGGGCCAGACCCACCTCGACAGGCAGATCGAAAATCAGCGTCAGGTCCGGGCGCAGATCACCTTGAACGAAGGTTTCCAAGGCCGCGATGCGCTCCAGCGACAAGCCGCGACCACCACCCTGGTAGGCGTATGTCGAGTCGGTGAAACGATCACACAAGACCACGGCACCCCGGGCCAGCGCCGGGCGAATCACCTCGGCCAGGTGCTGGGCACGCGCCGCGAACACCAGCAGCAACTCGGTATCCGGGTTCATGACTTCGTCGACCGGAGCCAGCAGCACTTCACGGATGCGCTCGGCCAACGGCGTGCCACCCGGCTCGCGGGTCAGCACCACCTCGATGCCGGCGGCGCGCAAGCGCTCGGCCAGGTATTCGCGATTGGTGCTCTTGCCGGCGCCTTCCGGGCCTTCCAGAGTAATAAACAAGCCAGTCACAGGCAGTCCTTAGTCAGAGTCATTGCGAGCTTTTCGCCGCGCTTGCATCGGCGGCCGGCGTTTCAGGGGCCGGCGCAGGATCTTGCGGCGGTACCTGCGGCAGCGCCTCGGGAGCGGTGTTCGGCGAAGCGGCCGGGATCGGCGTCTCCTGCGAAGCCCTGGCCTCCTGCGTACCCGCCTGCTCAGCCTGGGTTGGCGGTGTCTCTGCCGTGGTAGCGGGCGCCGGGCTGGAGCGGTAATCGGAGCGACGCTTGAGCTGGAACTCCTTCACCGCATTGTTGTGGGCATCCAGGTCGTCGGAGAACACATGCGTACCATCACCGCGCGCCACGAAGTAAAGACTGTTGCCCTCCACCGGATTGAGCGCCGCATGGATGGCTTCGCGCCCGACCATGGAGATCGGCGTCGGCGGCAGGCCTGCATTCATGTAGGTGTTATAGGGCGTCGACTCCCTGAGGTGAGCCCGGGTCAGCTTGCCGCTGTAGCGGTCGCCGAGGCCGTAGATCACTGTCGGGTCGGTCTGCAGCAGCATGCCTATCGCCATGCGTCGCACAAACACACCGGCAATCTGCCCGCGCTCCTGCGGTACGCCGGTTTCCTTTTCCACCAGCGAGGCCATGATCAGCGCCTGATAGGGTTCGGTGTACGGCGCATCGGCGGCGCGCTGCTCCCACTCCTTGGCGAGCACTTCGTCAAGACGGTCGTAAGCGGTCTTCAACAACTCGAGATCGGACATCCCGCGTACATAGCGATAGGTGTCAGGGAAGAAGCGCCCTTCCGGAAAAATCCCGCTGTGGCCAAGCTTGTCCATGACCTGGCTATCGCTCAAACCGTTGAGGTCATGATCGAGCTTCTCTTCCTTGGCCAGCGCTGCGCGGACCTGACGGAAATTCCAACCTTCGACCAGGGTCAGGCTGTACTGAACCATTTCCCCGCGTTTCCACAGGTCGATCAGGCCTTCGACAGTCATACCCGGTTGCAGGCGATATTCGCCGCTGTGCAGGGGTTGTTTGGCGAGATTGAAGCGCCAATACACACGCAGCCAGAATGCGTCCTTGATGACGCCATTGGCTTCGAGTCGATAGAAGGTGCGGGTCGGCGTGGTGCCCTTGGGCACATCCAGCAATTGTTCCTGGGCAATGTTCAGCGGCTGTACCAGCGCCGAATGAATTTTCCAGGCTGAAGCACCCAACAGCAGCCCCGCCAGAACCACTCCGGTTTCCAGCAGCAGCAAGAGTTTACGTCTCACGTATCAAGCATCCAGTAGCACACGGGCAATGGTTTGGAGTTTACGGGTGAGCGGCCCAACCGGCCAGTGAAGAGCAGCATAGGCGCGCACCGGCCAGATACCATACACGCTGTTGCAGACAAAGACTTCGTCAGCCCATTGCAGCTGTTCGAGGGGAATATCGGTGATTTGCGTGGAGATTCCCAGCGACTTGGCCTGAAACAATATTTCGGCACGCATCACGCCGGCCACGCCACAGCGCTTGAGGTCGGCGGTGATGAGTACACCATCACGCACCAGGAACAAATTGCTGAACACGCCTTCAATCACGCGCCCGGCCTGATCGAGCATCAAGCCTTCGGCATGCTCGGTGTCCTGCCATTCGGCACGGGCGAGGACTTGTTCAAGACGATTCAGGTGCTTGAGGCCGGCGAGCAATGGCTGCCTGGACAATCGCGTGGCGCAAGGAAACAAACGAACACCCTGCTCGCCATGCACTGCAGGATAAGCCGCGGGTGGATTGCCTTGCAGGATGCGTCGGGCCTGGGCCGAAGGATCCGGGGCGTAACCGCGCAGACCGTCGCCGCGGGTGAGGATGAGCTTGAGCACCCCGTCACCCAGGGCTGCGGCATAGGCCAGCAGTTCGCTACGGACCAACTCATGATCGGCAGTCATTGCCAGACGCGAACAGCCATCCGCCAGGCGCGACAGGTGTCGCTCCAGCAACACCGGCTGCCCGTTACGCACGGCGATGGTCTCGAACAGACCGTCGCCATAAGCCAGGCCGCGATCCTTCAGCGACAAAGCGTCAGCCGGCTGACCGTCGACCCAGCTGTCCATCAGCCGGCGAACCGGCGGAACACCAGCGAGCCATTGGTGCCGCCAAAACCGAAGGAATTGGAAACGACCACATCGATATCCATGTTGCGCGCCGTGTGCGGCACGAAATCGAGGTCGCAGCCTTCGTCCGGCTCATCGAGGTTGATGGTCGGCGGCGCTACCTGGCTATTGATGGCCAGCACGCTGAAGATCGCTTCGACCGCGCCCGCCGCGCCCAGCAAGTGGCCGGTCATGGACTTGGTGGAACTGACGGCCAGCTTGTAGGCATGCTCACCGAACACCGACTTGATCGCGTTGACTTCAGCGAGGTCACCTGCGGGAGTCGAGGTGCCGTGGGCGTTGATGTACTGCACTTGATCGCCATTGATTTTGGCATCGCGCAGCGCATTGGTGATGCAGCGCGCAGCACCCGCGCCATCGGCTGGCGGCGAGGTCATGTGGTAGGCATCGCCACTGGTGCCAAAGCCGATCAACTCGGCGTAGATGGTCGCGCCACGCGCCTTGGCGTGCTCGAGTTCTTCCAGCACCAGCGCACCGGCACCGTTGGACAATACGAAGCCATCACGGCCCTTGTCCCATGGACGGCTGGCGCGGGTTGGTTCGTCGTTGCGGGTCGACAGCGCGCGGGAGGCACCGAAGCCACCCATGCCCAGGCCGCAAGCGGCCATCTCGGCGCCACCGGCAATCATCACGTCGGCTTCGTCGTACATGATGTTGCGGGCCGCCATGCCAATGCAGTGAGTACCGGTGGTACAGGCCGTGGCGATGGCATAGTTGGGTCCCTGTGCACCGAGGTGGATGGACAGGAAACCGGAAATCATATTGATGATCGAGCCTGGCACGAAGAACGGAGAGATCCGTCGAGGGCCGGTCTCGTGCAGCGTGCGGGCGGTTTCTTCGATATTGGTCAGACCGCCAATACCCGAGCCCATGGCCACGCCGATACGCTCACGGTTGGCATCAGTGACTTCCAGACCGGAATTGCGTACCGCCTGAAAACCTGCGGCCAGACCGTACTGAATGAACAGGTCGAGCTTGCGGGCTTCCTTGACCGACAGGTACTCCTCGACATTGAAGTCCTTTACCGAGCCGCCAAAACGGGTGGAATAGGCAGAAAGGTCGGTGTGTTCGATCAGACCAATGCCACTGCGGCCAGCCAGAATGCCCTGCCAGCTGCTCGGCACATCCGTGCCCAGTGGCGACAACATACCCATACCGGTGACTACGACGCGTCTACGCGACACAGCACTCTCCTTTTTTTTCAAATGACGACTTTGCATCAGGCCTAAAGAAAAAACCGCACGCCGTGATGGCAGTGCGGTTTTTCCATGACAGCGAGCAACGATTACAAACTATTACGCCTGGTGGCTAGTAACGTAGTCGATTGCAGCTTGTACAGTAGTGATCTTCTCAGCTTCTTCGTCAGGGATTTCGGTCTCGAATTCCTCTTCCAGAGCCATCACCAGCTCAACGGTGTCAAGGGAGTCGGCACCCAGGTCTTCAACGAAGGAAGCAGTGTTGACCACTTCTTCTTCTTTAACGCCCAGTTGCTCAGCAACGATTTTCTTGACGCGCTCTTCGATGGTGCTCATACCTTGTTTTCACTCCTAATGGACAAATTCAGGCAGCTGGCCAGTGGGTAAGTGTATAGAAAGGCTTTTCAGCTTTTCAACTGAAAGCTTCACTCCTCGAACCCGGTGACCCTCTGCCTATAAATAGATTGCAGCTTTATAACGGATTTTAGACAGCTCGTATGACATTTTTTTGAAGCAATCCGTCACATTTGAATTACATGTACATCCCGCCGTTCACCGGGATTGTAGCTCCGGTAACGTAAGCCGCACCGTCCGACGCAAGAAAAGCGACCACGGACGCGATCTCTTGAGCTTGCCCCAGACGACCCAGCGGAATCTGCGTCTGCAAGGCTTCACGCTGCGCCTCGGGAAGTTCACGGGTCATATCGGTATCGATGAACCCTGGGGCCACCGAGTTTACCGTAATCGCACGCGAACCGACTTCACGCGCCAGAGCACGGCTGAAACCTTCCAGACCGGCCTTGGCGGCAGCGTAGTTTACTTGGCCTGCGTTGCCCATGGCACCCACAACCGAACCAATACTGATAATTCGGCCCCAACGGGCTTTGGTCATGCCACGCAAAACGCCCTTGGACAGGCGGAACAGACTGTTCAGGTTGGTATCGACAACGTCATGCCACTCGTCGTCTTTCATGCGCATCATCAGGTTATCGCGGGTGATACCGGCATTGTTGACCAGGATCGCCGGCGCACCGAACTGCTCCTGGATGCTCGCCAGGACACTTGCCACGGACTCGTCGCTGGTGACATTGAGTTCCAGGCCAGTGCCTTGAATACCGTTTTCCTTCAGGGTGGCGGCAATGCGTTCGGCACCCGACGCGGAGGTCGCGGTACCGACGACGATGGCGCCCTGACGACCCAGTTCCAGGGCGATAGCCTGGCCGATGCCACGGCTTGCACCGGTGACCAGTGCAACTTTACCTTGCAGACTCATGCAAGCTTCTCCTGATTCAGGCCAACGCTGCACGGGCGGCAGCGAAAGCGTCTGGGGTATTGAGGTTGGATGTCGATACGCCTTCGGCGCAACGCTTGTTCAGACCGGCCAGCACTTTGCCCGGGCCGCACTCGACCAGATTGGTCGCGCCCTTGGCTGCCAGAGCCTGTACGGACTCGACCCAGCGTACCGGCTTGTACAGTTGTTCGAGCAAATCGCGCTTGAGGGTTTCCAGATCGGCCGGCACTTGGGCACTGACGTTCTGCACCACGGGAATCTGTGGCACCTGCCAGTCGATCGCGGCGATCGACTCGGCGAAACGCTCGGCAGCCGGACGCATCAGTTCGCAGTGCGACGGCACGCTGACCGGCAATGGCATGGCGCGCTTGGCACCACGTGCCTTGCAGCCTTCGATGGCGCGCTCGACGGCTGCCTTGGCACCGGCGATGACCACCTGGCCTGGCGAGTTGAAATTGACCGCACTGACGACTTCGCCTTGCGCCGCTTCGGCGCAGGCTGCCAGTACGTCAGCATCGTCCAGCCCCAGGATGGCAGCCATGCCGCCCTGCCCGGCCGGAACGGCTTCCTGCATCAGTTGGCCACGACGCTCGACCAGTTTCACCGCGTCGCCCAGGCCCAGGCTGCCAGCGGCAACCAGTGCGCTGTATTCACCCAGGCTGTGACCGGCAACATAAGCCGGGCGCGCGCCGCCTTCTGCCAGCCACAGACGCCACAGGGCGATAGAGGCGGTCAGGATGGCCGGTTGGGTTTTATCGGTTTGATTGAGTTGCTCTTCCGGCCCTTGCTGGGTCAGTGCCCACAGGTCGTAACCCAGTGCATCGGAAGCTTCTTTGAATGTTTCGAGGACAACCGGATGTTGCGCGCCCAGCTCGGCCAGCATGCCGAGGGACTGCGAACCCTGTCCTGGAAAGACGAATGCGAGGGAAGCAGACATGTAACAAGCCCCTAATGATCTTGTCGTCGGAGAAATGGCGCCCCGCTTTGGGGACGCAAGAAACTGACAGTTGGATGGCCCATTGAACCAAGCGGTCACATTTAAGCATTGTCCGACGAAAACGCCTAAAGCAACAAATCCTCCAGACGACCGTGCAGGCGTTCGGGAAGATTCTCCTGAATCTCGATCAAGGCGCGCTGAATGGCACTTTGAAAACCCTGGACCCCGGCAGAACCGTGGCTTTTCACCACAATCCCCTGCAGGCCGAGAAAGCTCGCACCGTTGTGCCGGGCAGGCGCCAAATCGGCCTGCAGGCGCTTCATCAAGGGCAGCGCCAGTGCGCCGACCGCGCGCGAGGCCATGTTCTTCTTGAACAACGCCTCGATACGTCCGGCAATCATGGTCGCCAGGCCCTCACTGGATTTGAGCAGGATGTTGCCGACAAAACCGTCACATACCACCACATCCGCTTCGCCACGGTATAAACCGTCGCCTTCGATAAAGCCGATGTAATTGATACCCCTGGCGCCCTGCAACAAGGTCGCTGCCAGCTTGACCTGTTGATTGCCCTTGATGTCTTCGGTGCCGATATTCAGCAACGCCACTCGTGGACGGATTATGCCCAGGGTCTCGGCCGCTACCGACCCCATGACCGCAAACTGCAACAGATGCTCGGCACTGCAATCGACGTTGGCACCCAGGTCGAGCAATTGGCAGTAACCCTTTTGTGTCGGAATCGCCGCCACCATGGCCGGACGATCAATGCCCGGCAGGGTCTTGAGCACGAACCGCGACAACGCCATCAGCGCGCCGGTATTGCCGGCACTGACACAGGCCTGGACCTTGCCGTCGCGCAGCAGCTCAAGGGCCACGCGCATCGATGAGTCAGGCTTGCCACGCAAGGCCTGGGCAGGTTTTTCGTCCATGGTGATGACTTCGCTCGCCGGGGCAATCGACAGGCGCGCGCGATCCACAGCCGAATGGCCAGCGATCAATTCTTCAAGAAGGGAGGGTTGACCGACGAGGGTCAGGTGCAGCGAGGGCGTAGCAGACAGGCAAGCAAGACTGGCCTGGACAATGCTGCGGGGACCGAAGTCCCCGCCCATTGCGTCAATCGCGATGACTTGAGCGGACAAGTGATTACTCGTCAGCGCCCTTGTCGATCACTTTACGGCCACGGTATACGCCTTCTGGCGATACGTGGTGACGCAGGTGAACTTCACCGGTGGTTTTTTCTACAGACAGGGTGCTAGCCTCGAGAGCGTCGTGCGAACGGCGCATGTCACGGGCGGAGCGGGATTTTTTGTTCTGCTGAACAGCCATAATTGATTAACTCCTAAACGTTTGGGTCACGCTTTAACTGCGCCAATACACTGAACGGGTTGGACCGCGTTACCTCGTCCTCGCTCGGTTCGGGCTCATCGAGACCCGCCGGCTGCTGGCATTCTTCCGGATGATGAGCAGGCACAATGGGCAAGGCGAGCAGAAGCTCCTCCTCGATCAGTGACTGCAGATCCAAAGGATCTTCGCCCAGTTCCAGCACGTCATAACCTTTCGGCAACGACTGGGTATTCGCACCCTCCTTCACCACAGCGTAACTGCATTCGCTATGGATCGGCAGGGTGACCAGCTCAAGACAACGCTGGCAAACCATTTTGACTTCAGTGTCGATAAAGCTGTGGATGACCACAGATTTACGTTCATCTCGTTCAAAAACGAATTTAGCCTGCACCGTACCGACAGTGTCGGAAAGCGGGTCGCAGAGTCTCTCCAAATCGGCCAGCAGCATTTCACCTTGAAGGGTGGTGCCACGATCAGCCAATTTGCGCGGGTCAACGTGAGGTGGAATCGGGTCATTCAACATAGGCGCAGCATTATAGGGATGCACCCGCCCATGTCAAAGGAAATTCAGCCCTGTCCGTCACTTGGAAGCCTCGCTAGAATTCGCACCTGCCTTATGGAGATGCGCATGCTGCCTTTATTACTCGCTTCCGGCTCGGTCTATCGCCGGGAATTGCTCGCTCGTTTGCAGCTGCCTTTCACGTGCAGCTCGCCGGATATCGACGAAAGCCATCGCCCGGGGGAATCCGCCATCGAGCTGGTCAAGCGCCTCGCCGAAGAGAAAGCCCGCGCCTTGGCCGACAGCCATACCGCTCATCTGATAATCGGTTCCGACCAGGTCGCCGTGCTGGGAGAGCGGATAATCGGCAAGCCCCACACCTTCGAAAAAGCCCGCGAACAACTGCTGGCCGCCAGCGGTGCCAGCGTGACGTTCCTCACCGGCCTGGCCCTGCTCAACACCCGGACCGGGCACTGCCAGGTCGACTGCGTGCCGTTCACCGTCCACATGCGCACACTCGACGCGAGCCGCATCGAGCGCTACCTGCGCGCCGAGCAACCCTACGACTGCGCAGGCAGCTTCAAGGCCGAAGGCCTGGGGGTCAGCCTGTTTCGCAGCACCGAGGGACCTGACGCCACCAGCCTGGTCGGCCTGCCGCTGATTCGCCTGATCGACATGCTATTGGCCGAGGGCGTGCAAATCCCGTAGGAGCCGGGCTGCTGGCAAACCGGGTGACGTGGCGTGCCAGGCATGCCGCCATCGCTGGCAAGCCAGCTCCTACAGGTCGTGCGAAGGCAAAAAACCGGCAATGGCCGGTTTTTTGTGCACTCGAAAGATCAGCGCAACGATGGACCGTTGAATCCCATCCACATTGCCAAGTGCTCAGCCACGCTGGCACCGAGTTTTTTCGAGAAGCGATCGAATGGCGACTGCTGAACGGTAAAGTCCACCAGTTCTTTCTCGCCGATCACATCCCGCGCGACCGAGCTGGCACTGCCCAGCCCATCGATCAACCCCAGTGGCAGCGCCTGCTCGCCATTCCAGACCAGGCCGGAAAACAGCTCCGGATGCTCCTTGTCCTTCAGGCGATCGCCGCGCCCCTGCTTGACGCTATTGATGAACTGCTTGTGGGTCGTATCGAGCACGCCCTGCCAGAAGGCGGTTTCTTCCGGCTTCTGCGGCTGGAACGGGTCGAGGAACGACTTGTGCTCGCCAGAAGTGTACGTACGACGCTCGACACCCAGCTTCTCCATGGTGCCGACAAAGCCATAACCCGCCGCCGTCACACCGATGGAGCCGACCAGGCTCGCCTTGTCGGCGTAGATCTGGTCCGCCGCACTGGCGATGTAGTAAGCACCGGAAGCCCCCAGGTCGGAAATGACTGCATACAGCTTGGTGTCCGGGTGCAGGCCGCGCAGACGACGGATCTCGTCATAGACATAACCCGACTGCACCGGACTGCCACCCGGACTGTTGATGCGCAGGATGACGCCCTTGACCTTCTCGTCCTCGAAAGCCGCGCGCAGGCTGCCAACGATATTGTCTGCGCTGGCCGGCTCCTTGTCGGCGATCATGCCGGTCACATCGATCAGCGCCGTGTAATGGGCGCTGCGAGTGGCGGCTTTTTCCATATCCATCAGCGGCGAAAACAGGGCAATTGCGCCGAACAGATACACAAAAGTCAGAAGCTTGAAGAATATGCCCCAGCGGCGGGACCGGCGCTGCTCCTGCACGCTGGCCAGCAGCGTCTTTTCCAGCAGCTTCCAGCTTTTGTCGTCACCGCTCTCTGCACTCGCCTTGGCGGGTGCCTTCCATTCGTCGGTCATGCCATCCACCCCAAAAACAACCGGTTAAGCCTGCTGATTCAGCCAGGCATGCAATTCTGAAAAGCGGTCGATGGCCAATCGCGGCTCATACAACCTCAACGCATCGATCGATTGGGCGCCATAGCTGACAGCCACCGAGCCCATGCCGGCGTTGCGCGCCATCTGCAAATCAAAGGACGAATCACCGACCATCAGCGCCTGTTCCGGGCGAACTTCGCAATGGGCGAGGATCTGCTCGAGCATCAAAGGATGCGGCTTGCTGGCGGTCTCGTCGGCGGCGCGGGTGATATCGAAGAAGTCTTCCCAGCCGTGGGATTTCAACACCCGATCCAGCCCGCGACGGGCCTTGCCGGTCGCCACGGCCAGATGATAACCCTCGGCACGAAATGCCTCGAGCGACTCGACCACCCCCTCGAACAGCGGCGAAGGCACAGCCTCCGACGCAATGTAATGCTCGGCATAGTGCTCGCGGAACGCGATCAACTCGGCATCACCAATCTCCGGGTACAGGGTGCGAATCGCTTCCGGCAAGCCCAGGCCGATGATGCCCTTGACGGCAAAATCGTCGCACTGCTCAAAACCGGAGCGCTGTGAGGCAACGTGCATCGCCTCGACAATACGGCCAATGGAGTCAGCCAGCGTGCCGTCCCAATCGAAGATCAGCAGCTTGTAATCAGATGGGCGCACTCAATCGCTCCACGGTTTTGGCCCACATTTCGTCAACCGGCGCCTGCAACTTCAACTCACCGCCATCGGGCAGCGGCACGGTCAGCATGTAGGCGTGCAGGAACAGGCGCTTGCCGCCCAGGTCACGGATTTCCTTGCTGAAGCCTTCTTCGCCATACTTGGTGTCGCCAGCGATGCAATGCCCGGCGTGCAAGGTATGGACGCGGATCTGGTGAGTACGACCGGTAATGGGCTTGGCTTCGACCAGGGTGGCAAAGTCGCCAAAACGACGCAGGACCTTGAACACGGTCACGGATTCCTTGCCCTCCTCCTCGTCGACCTCGACCATACGCTCACCGGAGCGCAGATTGCTCTTGCCCAGAGGCGCACGGATTTGCTTGATCGAGCTCGCCCAGTTACCGCGAACCAGCGCCATGTAGCGCTTGTCGACGCCATCACCGCGCAACGCGGTGTGCAAGTGGCGCAACATGCTGCGCTTCTTGGCGATCATCAACAGGCCGGAGGTGTCACGGTCGAGACGGTGAACCAGTTCGAGTTCCTTGCAATCGGGGCGCAACTGACGAAAGGCCTCGATCACACCGAACGTCAGGCCGCTGCCGCCGTGAACGGCGATGCCGCAAGGCTTGTTGATCACGATCAGCGCCTTGTCTTCGAAGACAATCGAGGCTTCGAGGCGCTGCAGCAGGCCTTGTGCCAGTGGCACCGGCTCGTCGCGCTCAGGCACACGTACCGGCGGCACGCGCACGATATCGCCCGCCTGCAGCTTGTACTCGGGCTTGATCCGTCCCTTGTTCACGCGCACTTCGCCCTTGCGCAAAATGCGGTAAATCAAGGTCTTGGGCACGCCTTTGAGTCGGGCGAGAAGGAAATTATCAATACGTTGGCCGGCATATTCCGGCGAGACCTCAAGCAGTTGTACGCCTGGAGTCGGGGGGGTAGTCGTCGTCATGCCGCGGATGATAACAATTTTTTATGGAATTGAAGCACTTAATCATTGCTGCTATAGTCGCGAACGCCGCCAAAAGCGGCCTGGACAGCGGACCAACGGTCAAAAACCGGCCCTGACCAACGCAATTCACCAGGACGCGAGGCCGTCCTACGGGGCTTTCGCTACGTAACGGTGGAGTTTGCAGGTGTAACGAGCGCAGGTGACATGAGGCCTGAATCACGCCACAAAGCAGAGTTTTCACTCGTTTTGCGAGCCATATTCACGGCCAGTTCACAAAGTGCAGTCAGCTGCGAATGACCCCGAGCGAAGGCATCGGAAACAACGCCTAAATTAGCCATGATGCGTGACCTCCCCTTTCGGAGCTCACGGTAAATGCCAACCCGCTGCGGATTCTGCGCGCGGCAGCACCCGAATTATCAGGGATACGTGTAGGGTGGAGATGCACAACCGCCGGACTGTGTAGCAACAGGCTTTCTCAAGACGCTTTATCTCGTCCACAGCCGCTGGTTGATTCCTCCTCCTGACTGAGTGCTTAAGTAGCCACAGCAAGCAGGACGCGTACGTCGCGATGAAGGCCCACATTGGCCGGACTTCGCTGGACACGGGAAATGGCCAACCACTCCCGACGCACCTGACACCGACCGTGAGAAGTCGTGTGTGCCGAACGCCGTTTCCGGCAGCCCGGAAACCGACGGTACTACATGAAAAGAATGCTGATTAACGCAACTCAACCCGAAGAGTTGCGTGTTGCACTGGTAGATGGCCAGCGCCTCTACGACCTGGACATCGAATCCGGTGCACGCGAGCAGAAGAAGGCCAACATCTATAAAGGCCGGATTACTCGCATCGAACCAAGCCTTGAGGCTGCCTTTGTCGATTTCGGCTCTGAGCGCCACGGCTTCCTGCCCCTCAAAGAAATCTCCCGCGAATACTTCAAGAAAGCGCCTGAAGGCCGCGTCAATATCAAGGACGTCCTGAGCGAAGGCCAGGAAGTCATCGTTCAGGTCGAAAAAGAAGAACGTGGCAACAAGGGCGCAGCCCTGACCACCTTCATCAGCCTGGCCGGTCGTTACCTGGTGCTGATGCCGAACAACCCACGTGCCGGCGGCATCTCCCGTCGCATCGAAGGTGAAGAGCGCAACGAACTGCGTGAAGCCCTGAACGGCCTGGTTGCCCCGGCTGACATGGGTCTGATCGTGCGCACTGCCGGCCTTGGCCGCAGCAGCGAAGAAATGCAGTGGGACCTCGACTACCTGCTGCAACTCTGGACCGCCATCAAAGAAGCTTCGCTGGACCGTTCCGCGCCGTTCCTGATCTACCAGGAAAGCAACGTGATCATCCGCGCGATCCGCGACTACCTGCGCCAGGACATCGGCGAAGTGCTGATCGACAGCGTTGAAGCCCAGGATGAAGCCCTGACCTTCATCCGCCAGGTGATGCCGCAGTACGCCAGCAAGATCAAGCTGTACGAAGACAGCGTGCCGCTGTTCAACCGTTTCCAGATCGAAAGCCAGATCGAAACCGCATTCCAGCGCGTTGTCGAACTGCCTTCCGGCGGCTCCATCGTCATCGATCCGACCGAAGCCCTGGTGTCCATCGACATCAACTCGGCGCGCGCCACCAAAGGCAGCGACATCGAAGAAACCGCTCTGCAGACCAACCTTGAAGCCGCTGAAGAAATCGCCCGTCAGTTGCGCCTGCGCGACATCGGCGGCCTGATCGTCATCGACTTCATCGACATGACCCCTGCCAAGAACCAGCGCGCCGTGGAAGAGAAAGTCCGCGAATGCCTGGAAGCCGACCGCGCTCGCGTGCAAGTCGGTCGCATCTCGCGCTTCGGCCTGCTGGAAATGTCCCGTCAGCGCCTGCGTCCATCCCTGGGCGAAAGCAGCGGCATCGTCTGCCCGCGTTGCAACGGCACCGGCATCATCCGTGACGTTGAATCGCTGTCGCTGGCGATCCTGCGCCTGATCGAAGAAGAAGCCCTGAAAGACCGTACCGCCGAAGTTCGTGCACAAGTGCCGATCCCGGTGGCTGCGTTCCTGCTCAACGAAAAACGCAACTCGATCACCAAGATCGAACTGCGCACCCGCGCCCGCATCGTCATCCTGCCGAACGATCACCTCGAGACGCCGCACTTCGAAGTGCAGCGCCTGCGTGACGACAGCCCGGAAGCGGCGACCAACCAGTCCAGCTACGAAATCGCCGCTGCCGCTGCCGAAGTCGAAGAAGTCCAGCCAGCCGCTGCGACCCGCACCCTGGTTCGCCAGGAAGCAGCGGTCAAGACGGCGCCGGCCCGCGCCAACGCTCCGGTTCCGACCGAAGTGGCAGCACCTGCCCCGGCTCCGGCCGCCGTGCCAGAGCCAAGCCTGTTCAAAGGCCTGGTGAAGTCGCTGGTGAGCCTGTTCGCCACCAAGGAAGAGCCTGTCGCGCCGGTTGTGGTTGAAAAGCCAGCCGCCGAGCGTCCGGCCCGCAACGAAGAGCGTCGCAACGGTCGCCAGCAAAGCCGCAACCGTAACGGTCGCCGCGATGAAGAACGCAAGCCTCGCGAAGAGCGTGCACCGCGTGAAGAACGCGCACCACGTGAGCCGCGTGAAGAGCGTCAGCCACGCGAAGTGCGCGAACCGCGCGAGACCCGCGAAGAAACGCCAGCAGTAGCCCGCGAAGAACGCGCACCACGCGCGCCTCGTGAAGAACGTGCACCGCGCGCTCCGCGTGAAGATCGCAAGCCACGTGGCGAGCGTGAAGAACGCGTTCGTGAACTGCGCGAGCCTCTGGATGCCGCTCCGACAGCTCCTGCTGCTCCGGCCGCCGCTGCTACCGCTGCTGCCGCTGAAGAGCGTCCAGCTCGCCAGCCACGTGAAGAACGCGCTCCACGCCCACCGCGTGAAGAACGTCAGCCACGTGCCGAACAAGCTGCCGCAGCCGCAACTGAAGAAGAACCGGTCACCAACGAAGAGCAATTGCCGGAAGACGGTCAGGAAGGCGTCGAAGGCGATCGTCCACGCCGCCGCTCCCGTGGCCAGCGTCGTCGCAGCAACCGTCGCGAGCGTCAGCGTGATGCCAACGGCAACGTGATCGAAGGTTCGGAAGAGTCCGAGTCCGGCGAAAACGCTGAAACGCCAAGCACTGCCGATCTGGCCGCTGGCCTGGCTGTTACCGCAGCCGTTGCCAGCAGCGTGATCAGCGCTCCGGCTGAAGCAGAAGCCAACGTGCAAGCCGAACGCGCCACTGCCGCTACCCTGGAAACTGCTCCAGTCGAAGCGCCAGTCGTGGAAGCGACCACGCCGGTCGAAATCACCGCTGCGCCGGAAATCGAAGTAGCGCCAGAAGCACAGCCTGCCGTTGAAGCGGCTGCCGAGCCGGCTCCAGTGGTTGAAGCACCTGCCGTGGTTGCAGAAGCGGTTGTTGAAACCGTGACTGAAAACGTGCGTGAAGTTCGCGAAGAGCAAACCGCATTCAACTGGGTGGCCGAGCCAGCCGTTGCTGAAGGCGCTGCACCATCTGCTGAAACCCAAGTGGCTGAAGCCATGGTTTCCGAGCCGGTAGTCGCCGCTGCAGAACCGGCTCCAGCACCGGTGGTTGAAGCGCCAGTCGTTGAAGCCCCGGTCGTTGCCGAAGCACCTGCTCCGGTCGTCGAGGCGGCTCCTGTCAGCGCCCTGACGCCAAGTGGCCGCGCGCCTAATGACCCACGTGAAGTGCGTCGTCGCAAGCGTGAAGCCGAGCGTCTGCAGAAGGAAGCCGAACTGGCTGCGCCTGCTGAAGCGGTTGTCGCTGCCGAGCCTGCACCGGTTGCAGCTGAAGTGGTTGAGGCAGCTCCTGCCCCGGCCGCTGAAGTGACTGCCGAGCCGGTTGAGTCGGTGATCAACGAAGCGCCGCGCTCCGTTCAGGAAGCGGTAGAGCAACACGAGCAAGCCCAGGAAAAAGAGCACGAGCCTAAACCGCTCGTCTGATTCCATCGGCTACTAAAAAGCCCCGCCTGGTGATCCCAGGCGGGGCTTTTTTATATCTGGAATTCACAGCAACCCCTTGTGGGAGCGGGCTTGCTCGCGAAGGCGTTGGATCATCCAACATCTCAGTTGACTGTCAGGCCGCCTTCGCGAG